>NZ_CAXBLF010000092.1:0-7845 GCF_963976535.1 uncultured Algibacter sp.
GCGCCACGTTTGGGACGTGGAGGCCGCAGGTTCGAATCCTGCCACCCCGACAAAAATTAATACCAATAGAAACTAAAACCTTGTAAATTGTATGATTTACAAGGTTTTATGGTTTTTAGACTATCATAAGAATTGAATAAATATGACTTAATTCGGTTCACAATTCGGTTCACAGTTTCAAAACACAAGAAGTGTGAACCGAATAGATACTTAAAATACTGTAATTGAAATAGTTGATTTGACTTTCGTCTTGAATGAATGTTTAACAAAAAGACGACAACTATGCAATCACAAACCACCTTTACCCTGTCATTTTGGGTTAATGCCACACGTATTAAAAACAATCAAGTTTCAGTTTTTGCGAGAGTTACTGTAAATGGTAAACGTGCAAATATCAGTTTGCAACGAAAAGTAATTGTATCTGAATGGGATTCCAATAAAGGAAAAGCGAGAGGCAATAAACAAGAATCTCGAATACTCAACAGGTATTTAGATCAGATTAAAAATAGAATCTATGAAGCTCACGATGAACTTATAAAAGAGAAAGCTTTTATATGTGCTCAATCTATTAAAGCAAGGTTTCTAGGAGAAGATAATGAAGAATATTCTTTGCTAACATTGGTTGATTACCACAACACCCAAATGAGTGAATCTTTAAGTTACGGTACTTTAAAGAATTACTTTACAACTCAAAAGTATATCAAACTATTTCTAACGAAAAAGAAAATCCAAGACATCTATTTATCTCAATTAACATTTCGTTTTCTGGTTGATTTTGAAAAGTTTTTACGTTCCTATGTTCCGGAGGACCATCAAAAGCAAATGGAAAACAATACAGTTATGAAGCATATCCAACGACTTCGCAAAATGGTAACATTAGCGTATAAAATGGAATGGATAGATAAAGATCCTTTTATAAAATTCAAACCAACATACATTAAAAATGAGCGTGAGTTTTTAAGTGAAAATGAACTACAAACTATTATCGAAAAAGAATTTGAAATTGAAAGGCTGGAGCTCGTTAAGGATTTGTTTGTTTTTAGCTGCTATACTGGTTTATCATACATTGATGTAATGAACCTCAACGAAGATAATATTACGTTTGGTATCGATGGTGGCAAATGGATAATAACAAATAGACAAAAGACACATAACAAAGTAAAGATTCCATTACTGCTTATAGCTGAAGAGTTAATTGAGAAATACAAAGGACATATCAAAACCAAGAAAACAAAATCCTTATTCCCTAATATTTCAAATCAAAAGCTCAACTCATATTTAAAGGAGATTGCAGATTTATGCAAAATCAAGAAGAATTTAACTTTCCATATTGCTCGTCATACATTCGCAACTACAATAACGTTAAGTAATGGAGTGCCCATTGAAACTGTTTCAAAACTTTTAGGTCATACCAAAATTGCAACTACTCAAATATATGCGAAAGTCATTGAACGAAAAGTAAGTGATGATATGAAGTTGCTTAATGACAGACTAAAAGAAACTTCAAAAATGACGAAATATTCCTAAAACCATTTTATCTATCATAAGGAATTAAATGCTTCTTTATATCAAGTAAATTTTCTCGTATATAAATCATAAAATTTCAAATTAGTTGAGATTTTTTGTAGTTGTTTAAATTAATTTATTTAATTTTGACCAATCGTTCATTTTTAAATATGAGTCCAAGAACCGAAAAACAATTAAAAGAACACAAAAAGGCACAAAAAGAAAAAATTCTTCAAGGTGCCTTGAAATTATTTGCAACTAAAGGATATTTCAATACATCTGTTAGTGATATTGCTAATAAGTTAAAAATCTCAAAAGGTTTATTATACAATTACTTTGATAATAAAGAACGATTATTAAATGAGGCTGTTGATTTTGCCTTAAAGGAAGCACCAGAATTAAATCTGTCTGAAGATGATTTAAAAAATTTAAGCCCTGAAGATATATTTAAGGCAGTAGTTGAGGGGTATTTTAAGTTGCTTGAAGAAAAGAAAGAGCTTTGGAGTCTTATTGTGTCTTTGGCCATACATGTAGGGTCTATACCGTCAGTTCATAAAACAATTTCATCCGTATATGAAGAACTTACCAAACAATTGCAAGAACTTTTTACCATGATAGGACATCATGATCCTGAAAACGAAGCTGTAAAATTAGGAGCACTAATGGATGGTATTGGAATTCAATACATGATTTTTGGTGATAGTTATCCATTAAACAAGATTAAAGAAAGCGTTATAAACGGTTATATAAACTTCAAAAAATAAGAGCTATGAATTACAGATTATTGTTCATTTTGTTGATTTTATCAAATGCTTCATTTGGCCAAGACGCTAATGACATTGTCAAAAAAGCTGATGACAAATTCAGGGGTAAGTCTTCTTATTCTGAAATTACCATCGATATTATCAGGCCTAAATGGTCTAAACAAATGAAAATGAAAGGGTGGAGTAAAGGTTCTGATTATTCCGTTTCTGTTATCACAAGTCCGGCTAAAGAAAAGGGTACTGTCTTTCTTATGCGGGAAAAAGAGGTTTGGAATTACCTACCAACGATTGAAAGGACAGTCAAGTTTCCGCCTTCAATGATGTTGCAGAATTGGATGGGCACCGATTTAACCAATGATGATTTGGTAAAACAATCCTCTTTAGTGACAGATTACGATAAAAAAATTATTGGCGAAGAAGAAAAGAAAGGTTACACCTGCTGGAAAATAGAGTTGACCCCAAAACCTAATGCTGCTGTTGTTTGGGGAAAAATAATCATTTGGATTGATGAAAAAGAATACATGCAGATGCAAATAGATTTTTATGATGAAGATATGTTTTTGGTCAATCAAATGATAGGATCGGACGTAAAAACATTTGATAGCAAGTTACTTCCTTCAAAACTAACTGTTGTGCCGGTCGATAAACCGGGACAATCTACGGTAATTAGTTATAGTCAGTGGAAGTTTGGTATCGATATACCTGATGAATACTTTACCACCAATTACATGAAACGCATCCATTAATTATTAATTAGTAAACAATGATTCTAAAAATTGCCTGGAGAAACATTTGGCGTAATAAAAAAAGGAGTCTAATTACTGTAGCCTCTATACTCATAGCAATATTCCTTTCCTTAATCATGCGTTCTATGCAGTTGGGTACTTATAAGGGTATGATAGACAATGTGGTAGGTTCATATACAGGATATATACAGCTACATCATAAAGGATATTGGGATAATCGATCAATAGATAATTCAATAATTGTAACTAGTAACTTAATTAATCAATTGTCAAACACAGAAGGTGTTGAAACGATTTTACCAAGATTGGAAAATTATGGTTTATTGTCCTTTGGCGACCTTACTAAAGTAATTAGTCTCAATGGGGTTGATTTTAAGAAGGAACAAAAATTACAGGATATAAATTCAAAATTGATAACAGGTTTCCTTCCTCAAAACCCAAAGGATATTATTATAGGAAAAGGAGTAGCCTCTTATTTTAAAGTAGAAACCAATGATACTTTGGTTTTTGTAGGACAGGGATACCATGGAATGTTGGCTGCTGATAAATTTCATATTTCTGGAATTATAGACTTGAAAAACCCTGCCTTGAATAAAGTTACGGCTATGATGTCCTTGGAAGATGCCCAAAATCTTTTTAGTGCATCTGGCATTGTTACAAGTCTTGTGGTAGATAAAAATGACAATGTCCAACTTAAGTCGTTGCAAAAAGCAATCTCAAGCAAGTTGGACAGTAACTATGAAGTAATGAACTGGCAACAAATGATGCCTGAATTGCAACAAACCATTTTAGCAGATAGTGTTGGTGGATTGTTGATGATAGCTATCCTGTACATGATTCTCATCTTTGGAATTTTTGGCACCGTACTAATGATGACACAAGAAAGAAAATATGAATTTGGTGTGCTCGTCTCTATTGGGATGAAAAAAGGCAAGTTAATGTTTATGGTGTTTATAGAAACCATTATACTATCATTGTTGGGAGTAATTATGGGTGTTCTTCTTGCGTATCCAATCATGTTGTGGAAACACTACGACCCTTTGGTACTACCTGGTACACAAGCCGAAATGATGGAGAACTTCGGGTTTAATGCAGAAATTCCATTTTACATACAACCTGACCTGCCCTTGGTGCATGCTTCACTAATTTTCATAATAGCCTTGTTGGTATCTCTATATCCTATCTTAATTATTAAAAAACTGAATCCTCTGCATGCTATGAGAGGTTAACTTTTTAAAGTAACAAAATGAAAACATTATTAATGATTGCTTGGAGAAACGTTTGGCGTAATAAACTACGAAGCAGTATTGTCATTGCTTCGGTAGTTTTAGGCATCTGGTCTGGGTTGTTTATCATGGCCATGGTCTCCGGTATGAACGATCAGCGTTTGAGTAGTTTTATAAATACAAATTTGTCCCACATCCAAATTCACAATGCTGGTTTTCAGGAAAATTTTGATAAAAAAGATACTATCATAGGAAGTAATACTCTTTTAAAAGAAATAGACACCATGAGTCATGTAACGGCTTATACGAAACGGTTGGTATTACAAGGAATGGCATCTACAGCTCATGGTAATTATGGTGTGAAGATTATGGGAATATTCCCTGATAAAGAAAAAAATGTCACAGATATTTCAGAAAAACTGGTGCAAGGAACCTATTTGTACAAACTAAAAAGAAATCCAATTATCATTGGGGAAAAACTAGCCAATAAATTAGGTGTTAAAGTCAATTCCAAGGTGGTACTCAACTTTCAAGATTCCAATAATAATACCGTTTCAACTGGTTTTAGGGTTGAAGGAATTTTTAAAACCATAAACAGTTCGTTTGATGAGGAAAATGTATTTGTGAAGTATGATGATTTAGCTCCACTAGTTAGTTTAAGTGGCAAATACCATGAAATAGCCATCTTGTGTGATAACATTACTGAAACTGAAACTGTAGAGAACCAAATCAAAACAAACAATTCCGTTGAAAGTTGGGATCAACTTTCACCAGAATTGGGCTATGCCCAAGAAGCCATGAGCAACTTTATTTACATTTTTATGGGGATTATCTTATTAGCCTTGGCTTTTGGCATTGTTAATACTATGCTCATGGCGGTTCTGGAACGAAAACGAGAAATAGGGATGTTGCTATCTGTTGGTATGGATAAACGAAAAGTCTTTACCATGATTATTTTGGAAACACTTTTCTTGGCTTTTATAGCGGCGCTTCTAGGTGTATTGTTGTCAATATGGACGATTGAATATTTTGGTAGGAATGGCATCAATTTATCGGCTGTGGCCAAAGGACTGGAAAGTTTAGGTATGGGTGCAAGAGTATTTACCAAACTGCCATTTGCCATGTATGTAGATATTACACTAATGACACTTTCTGTAGCTTTGATTGCAGCCATTATACCAGCAAGAAGAGCTTTAAAATTAAATCCAGCAGAAGCCGTGAAAGCTATTTGATAAAAATTTAAAACTCAACAAAAATGAATGTTATAAAAACAGAAAACCTAACAAAAGTTTATAATGAGGGTAAAGGCAATGAAGTAAGGGCTCTTAACGGAGTATCCTTGGCTGTAGAAAAGGGAGAGTTCACTGCTATTGTTGGTCCTTCGGGGTCCGGAAAAAGTACCATGCTCAATATTATTGGTGGCCTTGACAAGCCTAATTCAGGAGAAGTGCTTGTCGATAAAACAGATATCATTGGAATGAAGGAAAACGAACTTATCAATTTCAGATTACAAAATATTGGTTTTGTGTTTCAGGCTTATAATTTAATCCCAGTCCTTAACGCTAAGGAAAATGTAGGTTTCATTATGCTTTTGCAGCATAAATCGAAAGAAGAAATTGATAATAGAGTTGAATCTTTGCTCAAATCGGTTGGATTGGAAAGTCAAGCATCAAAACGTCCCAATGAAATGAGTGGCGGTCAACAACAGCGAATTGCAGTGGCCAGAGCATTGGCTTCCAAACCTAAATTTGTATTAGCTGACGAACCTACTGCTAATCTAGATTCAAAATCCACATCAGATCTTCTTGACATTATGGAGCAACTCAATGAAAAAGAAGGAATAACATTTGTTTTTTCAACGCATGATCAACGCGTTATTGATAGGGCACATCGTATAGTAACATTGGAAGATGGTAAAATAATTAAGGATACCAAGTAATTAAGTTGAAGTTAACAAAGCACATAGTATTCTATATTTTGGTTATTGCATCAATAATCAATATGACGGCACAGGAAAAGCAAAATTGGGGTTCTGAACATGTAGACTTTTCGGGTTATGTAAAGTATTTAAACACTTCTAGTTTTACTTCCTTGGATAGTATAGGAAATGACAATCTAATTCATAATAGATTGAACTTTAAGATGTATGCCAATGATAATCTTACGCTAGCAATCGAATTACGTAATAGGATATTTTGGGGCACTTCAGTCAAATCAATTCCAGACTATGCGTCAATGGTTGAAAATTCAAACCAAGATATAGATATGACTGCTTTATTGATAAATCGGCCAGCACTTATTATGCTTTCAAATATTGACCGGTTGTATGTAGATTATCATTCAAACAAATGGCAGTTGGTTTTAGGTCGTCAGCGTATAAATTGGGGTAAGAATTTGGTTTGGAATCCAAATGACCTTTTTAATGCTTACAGCTTTTTTGATTTTGATTACGAAGAGCGACCAGGGACAGATGCCTTAAGAGCAAAATATTTCACTTCTGGAAATTCCAGTTTAGAAATTGCTATTAATTATACAGATGAATGGAAAAATAATACAGTGGCTATAAAGTATAATTTCAACAAATTTCAATATGATTTTCAAATGATAGTCGCCAAATATTTGGAAAATTACACCTTGGGGTTAGGCTGGGAAGGTGTTATAAAAGATATGGGTTTCAAAGGAGAATTAAGTTATTTTATGCCCTATGGCAATTCCATCGAAGACAATGCTTTTGTAGGTTCCATTTCGTTTGATTATTATTTCAAAAATGATATTTCCTTAAATGTTTCTACATTATATAATAGTGATGGTATAAGTAACACAAATGCTTATGATACTTCTCAATTATACAGTGAATCTATTGACGTAAAACACCTGATGCCAAATAAATGGTCCTTTTTTGGTCAAGCTTCTAAAACATTTACACCAGCAATAGCAGGTTCAATAGCTTCTATATATGCTGCTGATATTGATATGGTTTTTTTTATGCCACAATTTACCTATAGCATATCACAAAACTGGGACTTTGATGTCACAGGTCAGTTATATTATGGTAAACAAGAAGAACAGTTTTCTAATTTAGGAAACAGTGTTTACTTGAGGTTTAGATATAGTTTTTAGAATTTAATTACCTGTCTTTTGCGAATTTACACGAGGTTCAATGAAAGATTTAAGAAAAGTGGCTATGAAAAAACAAATATCAATTTATTATTCAATCATGAATAACTTTTTAATTGAGGAAATAAATAAAATGGGGTTTGAGTGTATTGAAATACATTAGGTGATTTGTTAAATCTATTTAGGTTTTTCTATCCTAAATTCAAAAAAGAAGTTAGGGAAATATACAAAAAGCTAAAATCCATTTTAGAAGAAGCATTTAGAAAGGAAGAGTCTCAAAATGCTTCAATGGATGCAATTGGTTAATATCAAAATATGAAGGTTTAATTTTTTGGTTCGCGATTTACCCTGAAGAAAGAATAAATGAGTTAATTGAAAAAATATAAAGCAGAGGACTAATAATATTTATGGGTTTTTTTAAGTAATAAAATGATAGTGTAAGGATGTTTCTTAAAAAGAAGTAAATCAAAAATTAGATAAAGTTAA
>NZ_CAXBLF010000093.1:0-7745 GCF_963976535.1 uncultured Algibacter sp.
ATATTGAATAAGTTATCAAAATCAAAAAAGTAATTAATATTAACCTAACTGATTGATATCATTTGCCATAACCTTCATCTAATGTATTTTTAAGCTGATTTTAGAATATCAAGGAAACAGATTTAAAAATAAATAAACAGATGAAAGGATTAGAAAAATATGGAATTCTTTTAGGTCCAACAGAAAATGAATTCGAAAATGACGGTGTCTTCAATCCAGGTATTTATCAAGAGGGTGATACTGTGCATATACTATACAGAGCAGTCCAGCATGGTAATTTTTCTACCATAGGATATGCAAAAACAGAAGGGCCATACCAAATAAAAGAGCGCTATAACTACCCCATTATAACACGTGAATTAGATTATGAAAAACACGGTGTTGAGGATGCAAGAATCACAAAAATTGATGATACTTACTACATAGTTTATACGGCTTATGATGGTATTAACACCTTAGGGGCATTAGCAACTTCAAAGGATTTGGTAAACTTTGAAAAGCATGGTATAATAACGCCACAGCTAAATTATAATGAATATGAAAAATTAGTGAAGTGTTGTGATAAAAAAGGATTAAACCCAAAATACCACCATTACTTTCGTCTTTTTGCCGAAATTGGATTAGTCGATGAAAAACACAGACTTTTAAGAGATAAAGATGTTGTATTATTTCCCAGAAAAATAAACGGGAAATTTGCAATGTTACACCGCATTTGGCCTGGGATTCAAATAGTATATTTTGATGATTGGAAAGATTTAACAAAAAGTTTTTGGGAGGATTATATTAAGAATTTAACAGATTATATTGTTTTGGATCCTAAGGGCATTTTTGAAGTTAATTATATTGGTGCTGGCGGGCCACCAATTGAAACTGAATATGGTTGGTTGTTAATTTATCACGGTGTTCAAGAAACAACAAAAGGGCGAACCTACCACGCCAAAGCAGCATTATTGCATATCGATAAACCAGAAATTGAAATATCAAGGCTGCCATATCCTTTATTTTCTCCAACAAAAAAATGGGAAAAACATGGCATTGTTGATAATGTCGTTTTTCCTACTGGGCATGCCTTATTTGGAGATGATTTATATGTGTACTATGGTTCGGCCGATATGTACACGGGTGTTGTAAAAATGAGTTTAAATAAGTTATTACGAGAATTAAGAAAGCAACCCTAGAATAGGATACTATGAAATTTTTAGAAAGAGGAATGAAAATGTTAATTGTTGGGTCTTATCCACCAAGAAAATGTGGTATAGCAACTTTTTCTAATGATACTGTTAATGCCATCGGGAATATGTTTGGGAGCACACTACCCATAGAAGTATGTGCATTACAAAATGAAGAACCTGCTCTACCTTACGGGCAAGAAGTATCCTATGTATTATTTACCTCAATTCTTGAAAATTATCGTTTGATTGCTGAAAAAATAAATGAAAGAAATGATATTGGTTTAGTTTGTGTACAACACGAATTTGGTTTGTATGGTGGCGTACTGGGAGATTACTTATTGGCATTCTTGCTAGCATTGAATAAGCCAGTTATAACAGTTTTTCATACCGTATTACCAAACCCAGATGAAAAGAGAATAAAAGTTATTCAAACCATCGAAACACTTTCAGATAGACTCATCGCGCTTACTAACAAATCAAAAAAATTACTTGTAGAACACTATAAATGTTCACAACACAAAGTTCGAGTCATACCACATGGTATTCATATTGTGCTTTGGGAACAAAAAAACGCATTAAAACTTAAGTATGAATACCACGATAAAATTGTGTTATCAACCTTTGGCCTACTTAGTGAAAATAAAAATATAGAAACCGCTTTATATGCTTTAAAAGATATTGTAAAAAAACACCCTAATGTGATTTATTTGGTTATTGGAAAAACACATCCTGAAATCATAAAAAGAGAGGGTGAAGTTTATAGGAATCAACTATTGGAAATTACAAAAAAACTTAAACTACAGGATCATGTAATCTTCATTAATAAATATTTGAAATTAAAGCTATTACTTGAATATTTAACATTGTCTGATATCTACTTATTCACGTCCAAAGACCCTAACCAAGCTGTTAGTGGCACATTAGTGTATGCGTTGAGTTGTGGTTGTGCTGTAATTTCAAATCCCATAGCTCATGCGGTTGAAACTTTGAAAAACGGAAATGGCGTATTGTTGGAAAACATTGGGGATAGTAATGAACTTAAACAAAAAATATTAGATCTCATAGAAAATAAAAATAAGCGTGTTAACATGGCTAAAAATGCTTTTGCAAACATTCGATTTACATCTTGGGAAAATGTAGCCATTCAATACGGATTGCTTTTTGGAAAACTAACGGAACGCATAGAAGACTTAAGATTTAATTTACCCCCAATTAAACTCGATCATATTAAAAAATTAACTACCAGTGACGGAATACTACAATTTTCCAATTTTAGCGAACCAGACATAAATTCTGGTTATACTTTAGATGATAATGCCAGAGCTTTAATAAATATAGTTATGCACTATAATTTATATCGAAAAAAAAGTGTGCTTAACTATGCTGATATTTATTTAGGCTTTATAGAAAATATACAAAGAGAAAACGGTTGGTTTGATAATTATAAGAATTATAAACTCCAACTAACAAATAAAAATTACAACACTAATCTAGAAGATGCCAACGGTAGAGCCATTTGGAGTTTAGGCTACGTAATTGGTCATCAAGATTTACTGCCTTCAGGTTTCATTAAACGTGCTAAAACATGTTGGCATAAAATTATAGATAGAGTAGATGAAATTACTTCTCCTAGAGCCATAGCATATACTATTAAAGGTCTGTGCCATTATTACGCAACTCACCCTGATGTATTAGTGAAAAGTAAAGTAGAAAGTTTGGCCAATAAGCTTTTGCAACATTACAAAGTAAACTATGAACAGGGGTGGTATTGGTATGAAGACTATATGTCTTATGCCAATAATATATTGCCAGAAGCCATGATGTACAGTTACCTGATAACAAAAAATGACGATTTTAAAAAAATAGCAGAAATTACTTTTGATTTTTTATTATCGCAATATTTTATGAAGGGCCAAATAAAAGTAATTTCAAACAAAGGATGGTTTAAGAAAAAAAATGAACGCGTGTTTTATGGAGAACAACCCATAGAAATAGTTACCACTATTATTGCTCTGGATTTATTTTATAGAATAACCGGTAAAACGAGGTATAAGAATCAACTTGAAATTGCCTTTAGCTGGTTTTTAGGCAATAATCATCTTAATCAACTCATGTATAATCCTAAAAACGGAGCTTCCTATGATGGTTTAGAAGACACACATGTAAATATTAATCAGGGAGCAGAATCTACCTTATGCTTTTTTAAAGCACAAATGATAATTGATAAATATAATAGAAAAGTAACTGTTTATAATCGTGGTAAAGGAGGATCTAAAAGGAAAAACAGCAATGTTCTTTTAGAAATTTTCGACAATTAATTTTGTACTTAATTTTGTACTTAATTAAAGTAATAACTACTAATAACCTGTTTAATCTTTTTGTTTTCTATCTTCCTTTTTCTCCTGTCGTTCTAATTTTCTAAAATAACTCCGCGTTAAAAAATTATGCTTTAAAGCTTCCATATTTTGGTTGAATTTATCTGTACCTTCATTAATATTTTTAATAGTTTCTTTTAGACTATTAACAAATTCAGCATCATTTGAAAGGTAATTTAAGGCACCCTCGCCTTCTTTCACATTGGTAATAGTTGCATTCATATTAGTAATAACATCTTTTATTTCTGTGCTGGAATTTTCCAAATTAGTAATAATGTTTTTCATTTTTTGAGATTGCAAAGAATCATTCAATAAAGTACCAGCAATACTTTTATTAAAGTTAATCGAAGAAATAATACTGTTTAATTCTTTCATCGATTTTGATGCTTCAATACTCGTAATTCTTAACTGTTTTACTGTTTGTTTAAGATTGCTAGACACCATAGTGTCGTTTATAAGCATTCCAAATGTACCTTTACTATCTGCCATAGCATCAGCAATTTTTAATAATTTAGCGGTTAATAAAGCTGCATTTTCATTGGTAACACTTAAGGTATTTAACATATCTGAAGTTCCAATTTTGGTATATGACTTGATAACATCTCCAGATGAAATAGGGCCATTAATTCCATCTCCAGGAATAATATTTACAATCATATTTCCTACCAATCCATCTGTTCCTATAGTTGCAATAGCATCCTTTTTAATATGATTTATCATTTTTTCCTCTATCAACATAACTACATTTATTGTAGAATCGTTTATTATAGTTATGGACTTAACTGTGCCAACATTAATACCAGAATAACGTACATTGTTACCATTTATTAATCCATTAACATTATTAAAATTGGTGCTTATTGAAAAGGTTTTAGCAAATATATTTTGACGCTGACCGATAAAATAAATAGCCACTATAAAAATGAGTAATCCTATAATTACAAAAATGCCTAATTTAAGTTTTTCGTTTGTTGTTTTTTGCATGATTACTTTTTTTTATTTAAAAAATGCTTTCACTTTATCATCTTTTGATGCCCTTAATTCAGAAAAAGCACCCTCGGCATAATTAATACCATCTATTAATAAAATCATTCGTTCAGAAACCACACGTGCACAATCAACATCATGTGTTATTATGAGTGATGATGTTTTGTATTGATGTTGAATACGCCTCATAAGCTCTATAATTTCTTTAGCAGTTATAGGGTCCAAGCCGCTAGTGGGTTCGTCGTATAAAATGATCTTAGGTTTAAGTATTAATGTTCTGGCCAATGCTACACGCCTTTGCATACCACCAGAAAGTTCTACAGGCATTAAATCTATAGCATCAACCAATCCAACACTTTCTAGGGCTTCAGTAACTAATTGAGTAGTATCGGTAATATTACCAAATTTGTGTTTGTGCCGTCTCAACGGGAATTCTAAATTCTCTCTTACCGTCATAGAATCATATAAGGCACTTCCTTGAAATAAAAAACCTATTTCGGTACGCAATTCATCTAAATCTAAACGATTTAGAATGGTAATATCTTTACCCATAACTTTAATACTGCCAGAATCTGGCTGCATTAAACCGACTAAACATTTTATCATTACCGATTTTCCTGAACCCGATTTACCCATTATCACAAGGTTTTCGCCTTCAAAAAGTTCTAAATTAAATCCGTTTAAAACATGATTATTGCCAAATGCCTTTCTTAAATCTTTAATTTCAAGCATTAACTTTTTAGAGATTAGCGTTTCTGGTTTTTCTGGTATGTTTTGTGTTTGACTCATCTTTTAAATTTCAAAAAATATATCGGTTACAAATACAGCAATAAAGTCAATTATAAAAAGTAGCATCGACGAAAATACCACAGCGGAATTTGCTGCTAAACCCACTCCTACAGTTCCTTTTTCGCAGTAATAGCCTTTAAAGCATCCAACAAGCCCAATAGCAAATCCGAAGAAATATGTTTTAATAGTTGCAGGAATAATATCTCCAAACTCCAAGGCATTAAATACTTTGTTAAAGAATAATTGAAATGATACTTCTCCTTTTGTGTTCTCAATAATAAAAGAACCATAAAGTGCAATCGCATCTCCTAAAATAACCAGTATGGGCAACATCAGTGTTGCTGCTAAAATTCTTGTAACTACTAAATATTTAAATGGATTTGTGCCCGAAACTTCCATGGCATCAATTTGCTCGGTAACTCGCATAGACCCTAATTCTGCACCTATTCCAGAGGCTATGCGTCCTGCAAACGTTAATGCTATTATAACAGGTCCAATTTCTCTAATAATAGATATGCTCACCATGGAAGGCATCCAAGATTCGGCACCAAACTCCTCTAATGTAGGACGCGTTTGCAGGGTTATTACTAGGCCTATAATAAAACCTGTAACTCCCACTAACAACAAGGACTTATTTCCTATGCTATAACATTGCCTTAATAACTCTTTAAACTCGAAAGGTTTCTTAAATAATTCTTTAAAAAACCGACGCGCAAAGTATGCGAGTTCACCAATTTCGATAAAAAATACTTTTATTATGGTTGATTTAAGCATAAAGTAATTATTATATTATTTAAATTTATAACATCAATATCACATATAAAATGATTAAAATCATATACCAACTGATGCATATCATTGGAAAGTCAATCAATTAAAGCTATTTTTTCAATATTATTATTTAACAAATGAATTTAGGATTAGTATTATCAGGTGGTGGTATGCGAGGTGCTGCTCATATCGGAGCTATAAAAGCTTTAGAAGAACACAACTTATATCCCACTCATATTGCGGGCACAAGTGCGGGCGCTATAGTAGGAGCCCTTTATGCGTATGGCTATAAGTGGGAAGATATTTTGAAGTTTTTTAAAAGCGTTCAAATATTAGATATTAAAAAATACGCTCTGAATAAACCTGGTTTTATAGATGCTGAAAAGTTTTATCCAGAATTTAAAAATTACATAATAAACGATGATTTTCCTTTTCTTAAGAAAGATTTAAGTATAACCGCTACCAATATTCTAAATGGAAATTTAGAAATTTTTGATAAAGGAGAATTGATTAGACCCATTTTAGCTTCCGCAGCAATGCCTGGAATATTTGCACCAGTAAAAATTAATGATTCATATTATATTGATGGTGGTACTTTAAATAATTTTCCAGTTGAATTATTAAAAACAACCTGCGATAAAATTATTGGGGTTTATGTTAATGGTTTTGACACCATAAAGATTAATAATTTAAAACATTCGCATAACGTTATAGAACGGGCGTTTAAATTAAAATCGGTGAAAGACGACCAAGAAAAATTTAATGATTGTGATTTGGTTATTTCTCCAAAAGAATTAAACAATTATGGCACTTTTGATAGAAAGCATCTTGATGATATATTTAAAATTGGATATGATGCAACCATAAAAGAATTAGTACATAACAATAATTTCTTGATAAAAACTTTTGAAAACTGATAGTCATCATTTAGTGTTTTAAGCTTTAAGCATATATTTAAATGTAATCATAAAACTTAATAATCATGAAAAATACTCAGGACATTCAATTTGTGGATAAAGTTATAGGAGCCCTTAGAAAATCTGCAATAGAGTTAGAGGAGTTTCAAGTAAAAGCCGCTTTAGGAAAAGCAGAAGCTCAAGATAAGTATGAAGACGTAAAAAAGAAATTCAATCTATTTATACACGATAGCGAGTTTAAAATAAAAGGTGTTAAAGAAAAAATAGAAGAACTTAATACAAAGTTTGATGAGTTACGTGTACAATTGGCTTTAGGAAAAGCTGAGACAAAAGAGCTATTTAAAAAACAAAAAAAGCAATTACTTTTAATAATACATGATATTGAAGTTAAAATAAAAACTAATGACACTTTAAATAGAATGTATGCCTTAACACTAATTGAAATAGAACAATTTAAAATTCAGTTAGAGATTTTAGAACAAAAGTATAGTAAAGACAAA
The DNA here is from genome assembly GCF_963976535.1 of uncultured Algibacter sp. Taxonomy (NCBI): domain Bacteria; kingdom Pseudomonadati; phylum Bacteroidota; class Flavobacteriia; order Flavobacteriales; family Flavobacteriaceae; genus Algibacter; species uncultured Algibacter sp. Next base: position 7,512 of record NZ_CAXBLF010000093.1, read on the forward strand.
AGAGAAGCAAAAGACACTTTTGAAAAAGGAAAAAATGATTTCAATTCCTTTATTGATAGGTTTAAAGGCAAGTATGGAAAGCAAAAAGAAGAAACAAAACTAGAGCATTTTCAAAATGAAATTTCCGAAGCTTTTGATCATTTTAAAAAAGCATTTTCCAAAGCCTAGCCATTTTAATAACGTAAAAGAGGTCGTCTAAAAAGTAATTTTTAGGCGATTTTCTTTATTTAAAAC
>NZ_CAXBLF010000094.1:0-7613 GCF_963976535.1 uncultured Algibacter sp.
ATTTATTCTTAAGGAAATTCAGTTGATAAAAATACTATTATTTTTAAGAATGTAAATTTTAATAACTAATTACGACACAAGTTTCATATATAAAAAATACTATCATGAAAAAAATTACTTTTCTTTTTACTTTTTTATTGTCTTTTTTCGCATTTAGCCAAAGTGTAGCAACATACAACATTACTTTTACAAATTATTGGAACACTGCCGACCATAATAATGGTAACTCTTTTCCTGGAAATCCACATTGGTCTGATTTAGTTGGTGTTAATCATAATAGTAATGTAACATTTCTCGAAATGGGAAGCACTGCCACGACCGGCGTAGAAAATATTGCTGAACAAGGAAATCAAGGTGTGTTTCAAACAGTTGATGTTCAAAATGCGATAGATGCAAACAATGCTCAACAATTTTTTGATGCAGGCGATTTATTTCTTTCAAGCCCATCTAACACTATTGTTTATAATGGACTGGAAGTTAATGAGGATTATCCTCTGCTTACTATGCTATCCATGATTGCTCCTAGTCCAGATTGGATGATTGCTGTATACGGATTAAATCTTAGAGAAAGCAATAATTGGAAATCTTCAATAACTATAGATCTTTTTCCTTATGATGCTGGAACTGAAGAAGGTTCAACTTACTCATTATCAAATGCAGCAACAAATCCACAAGGAGTAATAACTAATATTAGTGGTGTACCACCTTTTAATACTGAAAAAGTAGCAGAGTTAACAATTTCTTTAGAATCTGTTTTAAATGTAAACCATACTTCTTTTCTTGAAAAAGTCAAACTTTACCCAAACCCAACTAACGGAAATATTACTATTTCAAACATTCAAAATATTGAATTAAAAACGATAGAGTTTTATAGCGTATTAGGGAAGTTGGTAAAACAAATTGAGGTGAAACAAAATCCATCAAAATTAAGTTTAGATTTATCACAATTTAATAAAGGGATGTACTTACTAAAAGTTTTGGATGCAAATGGAGCAAGCCATACTCAAAAACTTGTAATTGAATAACAAGCTTAGGAGCCTGAAACACATTGATTGTTTATATTATGTTAATAAGTGTGTTACTAAACTGTTAACTAATCGAATAAATTAACATTTTAACGTTTTTTTTATAGTAGAAATTCATTTCGGTATACATTTGATTGTAAATGTTTTCACCCCAAATGAATATTTTAACTTACAGAATAAACGCTTTAGTGATTTCGATATTTTTATCGATGTCCACTTGCTTGTTTTCTCAAAATAAAGAAGAGGAAAATTGCGGGAATATTACCTCTTCAAATACTCTAGCATTTTACGAAAATATTAAACCTCAACTAAAAAAATACGAGAACGAATTTTTATCAGCTAAATCTGCCAGAGGAACGGTTCCAACAAATGTCGTGAATTCTATACCAGTAAAAGTTTACATTATTAGAAACTCTGATGGTTCTAGGGGTTTAAGTATGGCTGAACTTAATGATGCTATCTCAAATCTGAATTCAGTTTACAACGATGCCTTTCTAGAATTTTTCTTGTGTGACGGTGTTGAATACATTGATGATGACAAATTAAGTCATTTTAAAAGAGGCGACGAAAAAAGTTTCATAGAAACAAACTATGTTCCTGGTTTAATAAACATGTATTTTACAGATTACATTGAAAACGACTCTAACGAGGCTATTTGCGGTTATAGTGATAATGTTGGTAGAAATGATATTGTGGTTATGAAAAATAGTTGCGCCACTAATGGTTCTTCTCTTCCGCATGAGTTTGGTCATTTTTTCTCTTTATTACATACACATGGGCCTGATAATGATACAATGACTACTGAGTTAGTTGATGGTAGTAATTGTGATACTGATGGTGATGGTATCTGTGATACACCTGCAGACCCAAGATTAAAAAGTTCAACAGTTGATAGTTCATGTAACTATACAGGAACAGAAACGGATGCTAATGGTGATGCTTTTAGCCCAGACACTAATAACATAATGTCATATTCTAGAAAAGAATGTAGAATTCATTTCTCTGAACAGCAATTAGCTAGAATGTATGCGTTTTATATGACTACTAAAAGTTATTTATCATGTCCATCATTTAATGCAGACATAGCTGTAAATGAAAGTGAAACGTGTGAAGAATTGCTAACAGTGAATTTTGAAAGTATAAGTGATAACATGACTGAATGGCAATGGGATGTAGATGGAGACGGTGTGGTTGACTATACCTCGAAAAATCCTTCACACACTTTTGAAGCTGGTATTTATGATGTCATACTTACAGTATCAAACAAGTCTAAAACAATAAGAAAAAAGTTTACTAATTTTATTAAAGTTGGCACACACATAGATCTTTTAGATGAGAGTTTTGAAGATTTTAATATGCTTGAAAAGCATGGTTGGACAAGTAAGGATGTTTCTGGAAATGGTTATTATTGGTATTCAAATTTTGGTGACACACAATCTGGTAAAACAGGACCTTCTAACTATATGAATTCTGAAAGTAATTTAAACACTTATATTTATGCAGAAGCATCTGGGGCACAACCAGGTGATGTAACTGAATTTATTTCACCATGTATTGATGTTAATTATCAAAACAGTGAACTAGAATTTTCATACCATATGTTTGGTAAAGATATTGGAGAACTACACTTAGATATTAAAACAGATTCTGGTTATATAAACGATGTTATTGAACCGCTTTACGGAAGCCAACAAAATAATCAAAGTGATGACTTTATCACCAAAACAGTTAATTTATCACCTTATACCAACGAAACTATAAAAGTGCGTTTTAGAGCTGTAAGAGGTTCTGGTTGGGAAGGTGATATAGCTATTGATAATATTTTAGTAAAAACTATTTACACAGCTATATCTGATGATATTTATAAAGTCTATCCTAACCCAATTAAAGGTGATTTGCTTTATGTTAAGAATAATGATTTGGAAAATATTTCAACCTTTACAATTACGAACTTAGTTGGTCAACCTTTTTTAAATGGTACGTTAACAAATAACCCTATTGATTTTAGTAGTTTATCTTCAGGAACCTATTTACTTACTTTAACTAATGGTAAATCAAGAGTAGTAAAAAAAATTATCAAATAAAGTCTTTACTTATTAAGTATCGCTTTATTTATTGATTTTATTAAACCTGGTCCTTCATAAATGAATCCTGTATAAATCTGAATTAAGTCTGCTCCGGCATCTAATTTTTCTAGGGCATCTTTTGCAGAATGAATACCACCAACTCCTATTATTGGAAAGGCTTTATGACTCTTACTAGAAAGATATTTTATAACCTTGGTGCTTTTTTCTTTTACAGGTTTCCCACTTAAACCGCCGTTACCAATTTCCTCAAGGCTTTCTTTTGAAGCTTTTAAACCTGTTCTATCTGTTGAAGTATTACTCGCAATAACACCATCAAGATTAGTATCATTTACAAGTTCAATAATTTCATCTAATTGATTGTTGTTTAAATCTGGAGCAATTTTTAAAAGAATGGGTTTCTGCTTTTTAAAAGTTTTATTTGCTTTTTGTACAGCGCCTATCAGTTCTTCAAGGTAATCTTTATCATTTAATTTAGCATGACTCCCAACATTAGGGCAACTCACATTCAAAACAAAATAATCCACATAAGGGTGTAACGCATTGAAACACTCTAAATAATCTCGTGTATAATCTTCTGGTTTAGTATCCGTGTTTTTCCCAATGTTTCCACCAATAATCAATTTACCTTTATTGGTTTTTAATTGCGAGATTGCAGCCTCTAAACCTTCATTATTAAATCCCATTCGGTTAATAATAGCTTGGTCGTCTTTTAATCTGAATAATCTTTTTTTAGGATTTCCAACTTGCCCTTTTGGAGTTACGGTGCCTATTTCAATAAAACCGAAACCAAAATTTGCCAATTCGTTGTATAACACTGCATTTTTATCAAAACCTGCTGCTAATCCTACGGGGTTTTTAAATGTGAGTCCGAATAATTTTCGTTCTAGTTGTTCATCTTCAATAACATATAAACTTCTAAAGAGTCCTTTAAATCCAGGTATTTTTGAAGTGAATTTTACTAATGAAAATGTGAAATGATGAATTTTTTCAGGATCGAAAGAAAAAAATAGTGGGCGTAATAGCGATTTATACATCAATATTATTTAATGCAAAAATAAGTTGAAATCTTGTAATACCAAATGAATTTTAAAATGATTAACAATAAATTAGAATTATATTTTCTTTAGATGAAATAAAAAATATTAGCATAGCATTAGTTACGGTTCTATTTTTCATTGAAATATAAAGGAAATAGAAACCAATTTAGTTGATTATTTTGAAGTTTATTTGGTATCATTAAAAAATCAAGTTGCACTTACTTATTCACGCTTAATAATCGTAAATTAGAGCCAATAAAAGCTGTCAATTATCACACTAAAAACAAAATTTAATTTACATGATTTCAAAAGAACACATTATAAAACGCTTTGTAAGTTACGTCACTATTGATACGGAATCAGACCCAAATTCTGAAACCACACCAAGCACCAAAAAGCAATGGGATTTGGCCAACAAACTTACCGAAGAACTCAAAACTATAGGTATGCAAGATGTGAATATTGATGATAATGCTTATATCATGGCAACCTTACCAAGTAATGTAGAACATGATGTGCCAACTATTGGTTTTATTTCGCATTTTGACACCTCGCCAGATTTTACAGGCGCCAACGTTAAACCTCAAATTGTTGAGAATTATAATGGTGAAGATATTGTTTTGAATGAAGCTGAAGATATTGTGTTATCACCAGATTATTTTGACGATTTACTACTTTATAAAGGTCAGACTTTAATCACCACAGACGGCACCACACTTTTAGGCGCCGATGATAAAGCAGGTATTTGTGAAATTGTTTCTGCCATGGAATATCTAATTAACCACCCAGAAATTAAGCATGGAAACATTAAAGTGGCTTTCACTCCTGATGAGGAAATAGGAAGAGGCGCTCATAAATTTGATGTTGAAAAATTTGGAGCCGATTGGGCTTACACGATGGATGGGAGCCAGATTGGAGAATTAGAATATGAAAATTTTAATGCAGCAGGAGCCGTTGTAAAAATAAAAGGAAAAATTGTGCATCCCGGTTATGCAAAAGGTAAAATGATAAACTCCATGTACATTGCCCAAGAGTTTATTAACTCGCTTCCTAGAATGGAAACTCCCGAACATACGGAGGGGTATCAAGGGTTTTTCCATTTACATAATATGATTGGTGACGTTGAGGAAACCACTTTACAATACATTATTCGCGACCACGATAAAAAGCATTTTGAAGCACGTAAAGAAGTGATGGTAAAGCTAACTAACGAACTTAATTCGCAATATGGTCGAGAAGTTATTACTACCAAAATTAAAGACCAATATTTTAATATGAAGGAAAAAGTAGAGCCTGTTATGCATATTGTTGATATCGCTGAAGACGCCATGAAACAACTTGATATTAAGCCATTAATTAAAGCCATTCGTGGCGGCACAGATGGGTCGCAATTGAGTTATATGGGATTACCCTGCCCGAATATATTTGCTGGCGGACATAACTTTCATGGGCGTTACGAGTATGTGCCTGTGGAAAGTATGATTAAAGCTACTGAGGTGATTTGTAAGATTGCAGAGTTGACGGCTTTGAAGAATAAGAAGTAATTTAAAAAAAACTTGACTTTGTAAAAAATTTCGGCTAACTAAGTCGTTTAACGTCGGATATAAAACACATGTGCTGAACTTGTTTCAGTATTAAAACGATTTCATATCCGTAAGGAACGTTAGCCAACATTTGAAAATGAAACTAATCCCAGAAAAAATGATTCCTGATTACGGACAAGAAGTTTATGAAAAAATAAGTCAGATTACTGGACTTAAATTTAAGTCACAAATGAAAGGAAGTGGAATTGTTTTTAAACAGATTTTTGAAATGAACAACTTGATTTCTAATGAAAAGAATTACTTGCTTTTTACTAACTCAAACTCAATTTGGTTTACGGATAAAAATGACTTTATTCAAAGATTTATCATTTGGATTAAAAAAAGTATTGACCAATTAAATTTGGATTATCAAGCAGTTTTAGAACGTCAAAACCAAGCTATTGTTGACGAAAATTGGATTTTTTTGGAAAACGAAAGAATTGGATTTACCGGAGAAAAACAATTGAAACTCCTGAATAAAATTCGTGAATTTCGGACTGAAATACCGGATATTAATAAAAAATAAAAACGTTGGCTAAACCGTATATAAAAAATTGCTAGTTTTAGCTTAACCAATGTTAGTTGCACGTTTGCTACATCTGATTTTCCTTCGGAAAATCCTCGCACACAAACACGTAACTTTCCATAAACGTTAGCAAACATTTGACAAAAAATAAAGAACAGAAATGAAAATCAACTTTACTAATTTAATTTTCCTAATAATTTATTCATACTCTTTCGGACAAATAACGACAAGAGATGTTGCGGAAAAAGTAGTATCTAAACCAAGAGTTTATGACAGTCTATCAGCTTTCAATCCAAGAGAAGATTTAAGAATTTACATTGGACAAGAATTATTTTTCCTTACAAAATCAAAAAAATGGGAAAATTTTAAAGAAAGAGATTTAATCGGTTATTCAGGTTTTTCCAATGTTCCAAAAGATGCTGGAAATATTGAAAAAACCCAATACCATCCAATTCAAAATGGCAAATACAATTTCGTATCTGACTACAGTCAAATTGCAGGCAAGTATTTCATAATTGAGGATTTTATTGACCAAACTGACAAAAATAAATTTAAATATGACGAACAAGGGTTTTATTTTAAACTCGTGAATAAAGAATTAAAAGACACAGCTTATTATAAAATTGCCGAAGTAAAACAACATTTGTCTGATGGAATGATTATCCCTTTCGTGGTATTGGGTAATTTTGAAAAAGAAAAATCACTATTACTTGGTAAAAAACTACAATTACAAGAGACAATACAAAATGTAAAAGATATTAATACAGGTCAATTAATCACAGCTGAGAAAAGTAGCTGGTGGGAATGTGCAGATTTCAGTCTTGTAGATTTAGAAAATAATATCTATTCAAAACCTGTTTTCGTATTTAAAAACGAAAAAAATGATGAAATGGCGGTTCAGGCAAATGGATATGACGCTCTTTTAAATGTAAAAAGAACTCAATTTTTAACACCAAAAGGAATTGAGGAACAAAAACGACAAGAAGAAATTAACAGACTGAAAGAAGAGGAAAGGTTAAAAATAAGAGAGGAGCAACAAAGAAAAAGAGAAGCAGAATGGGCAGAGAATGACCGTAAGTTTAGACAGGAGTGTATCAATGAGTTTGGAACAAAATACGGAAATTACATAGCAGATGGAAAAGTAGTTATTGGAATGACTGAAAAAATGTGTCGAACATCTTGGGGAAATCCAAGAGACATAAACACAACAACAACTTCATACGGACAGAGAGAACAATGGGTTTATAGTTTAAAACACTATTTATATTTTGAGAACGGGAAGTTAACCGCAATTCAGAACTAAAAAAGTCGAGTAGGTAAAGGGGAATTGCACCCCTAAACCTCTCACAGAACCG
>NZ_CAXBLF010000095.1:0-7334 GCF_963976535.1 uncultured Algibacter sp.
AAACTGCGACTGATCCCGATAGCTATCGGGACTGCCTACTTTTTTATCCCCTTCTAAACTCACTCAACAAAACGGCTGTTGCTGTAGCTACATTTAAGCTTTCAGTAGCTTGTAAATCGCCAAATCTTGGTATCGAAATATTTTCTGTAATTACAGCTTCTACTTCTTTTGAAACGCCATTAGCTTCATTACCCATTACTAAAATGCCTTTTTTGGGTAATGTTTTATGATACACATTTTCGCCTTCCATAAAAGCGCCAAAAATAGGTGTTTCACTCCCTTTCAAAAAAGTCACTAAATCTACATAACTAATATTAACTCTTATTATAGAGCCCATTGTAGCTTGAATGACTTTTGGGTTAAAACAATCTGCAGTTTCTTTACTACAAATTAATTCTTTCACTCCAAACCAATCACATAATCTAATAATAGTTCCTAAATTACCGGGGTCTCTTATGGCGTCGAGAGCTACTATAAGTCCAGATTTGTCAATGGGTTTTGGTTCTGGAATTTTAAAAATAGCCATAGCCTTATTAGGTGTTGTTAGAAAACTAATGCGCTTTAAATCTGAATTGGAAATTATAACTTCATCTTTGGCATCAATATTGAATGATTCTGTCGTATATAATTTCTGAAGCTCTAAATTAGATTGTAAAAGTTCTTTTATAGTTTTAACACCTTCAACAACAAAAAAACCATGTTGCTGTCTATATTTTTTTTGCTTTAAACTCGTTATTAATTTTATTTGACTTTTAGAAAGCATTTATATATTTTATGTTAAATACCATTTACCATTTGAAACTACCGTAATAAAACACCTTTTTTTCCTTTCTTTTTTATTTTAAAAAGAAACCGTAACTAAGGCTATGCTTTATTTTTCAATTTCAAATAAAGAAAAAAATCATTCCCAAAAAGTCGGGACAGGCTGTTTTCTTTCACAATATTTTCAATTAATAAATGGTATAAATAATGTATTTTTGAATCGGTTATCAGCATTTATATTACAAACTTACAAATACTGTTCTTTTTTAAAGTCTAAAACCTAAATTAACTATAATTTCATTTGAAAAAACAACTTTCAAAAATATTGTTTTTAGTACTGCTTACAGTGGGCTTATACTCTTGTGACGCAGTAAAAAGAGTTGCTGAAGACGAACATTTACTTACCAAAACTTCGGTTATTGTTAATGACAAAAAAGACAACAGTGAAACCATAAACAGCCTATTATACCAAAAGCCTAATAGAAAAATAGCAAGGATACCGTTACGTTTGCATATTTACAATACTGCAAGATCAAACAGGGATTCTTTATTTGAAACTTGGTTAGATAAAAACCCAAAACGAAGGGCACGATTAGAACGAAGGTATTCAAAAAAACAGGTGAATAAAATAAAACAATCGGTCTTAGGCTTCAATAACTGGCTAAAAACCACTGGCGAAGCACCGGTTGTCTTAGATGAAGATAAAACTAAACGTTCTGTAAGACGTCTTACAGATTATTATATTAATAATGGTTGGTTTAATGTTGAAGCTGACTTCAACATAGAAAAAAATGACAACAAGCGTGCAGAAATAAAATATACTGTTGAAACAAAACACCCTTTTCTAATTGATTCGATATCAGATATCATAAAATCGCCTGTTATTGACTCTTTATATCTAAATATTAAGAAAAACGCCATTATTAAAACAGGCGAACAGTATAAAACTTCTAATTTTGAGCAAGAACGCGATAGAATTTCTACTGCATTGCGTAATTCTGGAGTGTATCATTTTAACCAAGATTATATCACTTTTGAAATGGATACCATTGGCACTAATAAAAAGGTAAATGTTGGTATTAAAATTCAAGATAGAGCTATTAGAACAGCCGATTCTATAAGAAGAGAACCATTTAAAATACACAAAATAAGTGATGTAAATATTATTACTGACTACACCTTTGAGAACAGAAATAAACCATTTCAAGACTCTATTTCTTATGGTAGTTACAAATTATACGGTTATGACAAAATACGGTATAGACCAAAAGCCTTAACTGATGCTATTTTTATAACCCCTGGTGAAGTATTTAAGGATATTGACAGAACAAGAACTTACAGATATATTAATGAACTTCGCACATTTAAATATCCAAATATTGAATATACTGAAAACCCAGGCAATACACTTACAGATACCATTAGGCTTACACCTTTAAAAAAGTTTAGTTTAAGTTTTAGCACCGATGTTTCAAAAAGTAACATACAATCATTTGGGTTTTCATTAAACCCAAGTTTGAAAATTAGAAATGTTTTTAGAGGAGCAGAAACTCTTGAAATATCGGGTATTGCTTCTATTGGAGCATCAGAGGATCTTAAAGTAGACGGCGATCCATTTTTTGATATAACAGAATTTGGAGTAGATATTAAGCTAACTATACCCAGAGTTTTCTCGCCTTTTTACACTGAAAATATTATCCCTAAATACATGTCGCCGAGTACCCGAATTGGTTTAGCTACTACAAGTCAAACTAATATTGGTTTAGACAAACAAACCTTTAGCGGTAGTTTTAGTTATAACTGGTATCCCAATACAAAGGTTACTAATAGGTTAGATTTGTTTAATGTTCAGTATGTAAGAAACTTGAATGTAGATAACTATTTTAGAGTTTATGATAATTCTTTCAGTTCATTAAATACAATAGCGCAAGATGTTGGCTATATAGGTTCTGGTAGCGATTTAACCATCCCTGATGGAGCAAATACTTTTATAGGTTATGCAACCAACCAACCAACCCCAAGTGAAATATCAAGTTCTCAATTAGAAACAATTAACGGTATAGATGAACGTCAAGACAGACTAACAGAAAACAACCTTATACTGTCTTCAAGTTTCAACTTTACAAAGGATGAGCGTACTAATTTAATTGACAACGACTTTTCAATATTTCGTTTTAAATTAGAACTTGCTGGAAATTTATTGGCAAGCACCTCAAAACTTTTAGGACTAAAAAAAGATAGTAATAATCGTTATCAGCTCCTAGATGTCGCTTATTCGCAATATGTGAAAACAGAATTTGATTATATAAAACACTGGGATTTAGGCAAAAAAAATGTACTCGCTACACGAGCTTTCTTTGGCATTGCCATTCCTTACGGTAATTCAAACAGTATTCCTTTTGCAAAAAGTTTCTTTGGTGGTGGGCCTAACGATAATCGTGCTTGGTCTGCATATAATTTAGGTCCCGGAAGCTCAGAAACCACAAACGAGTTTAACGAAGCAAACCTAAAATTAGCTTTTAGTACAGAACAGCGTTTCAATATTTTTGAAAATTTAAACGGCGCTATTTTTGTGGATGCCGGTAATATTTGGAATGTTTTAGATAATGTGGAAGACAACAATGCCACCTTCTCCGGATTTAACTCGTTAAAAGACATTGCTGTTGGTTCAGGTTTTGGTTTACGTTATGATTTTAATTTTTTCGTATTCAGATTTGATGTTGGCTTCAAAACCTACGACCCTTCTTATAGAGATAATAACAGATGGTTTAATGATTATAACTTTGCTAATGCCGTTTATAACATTGGTATAAACTACCCATTTTAGAGCCATTTTCTTTAAATTGCACTATAACGTTTTAGTATCACTTTGGTGTTTTCAAGCCCAAAAACAACCTTAAATTATTTAAAAATTGATTACTTTTGCTCTTACTAATTACAAATCATATTTAATTCTATAAAATGGGACATAACATTAAACCAGGAGTAGCTACAGGCAAAGAAGTTCAAGCTATATTCAACCACGCAAAAGCTAATAATTATGCTTTACCAGCTGTTAACGTAATAGGTTCAGACACTATAAACGGTGTTTTAGAAACTGCAAGAGATTTAAACGCTCCAGTAATCATTCAATTTTCTAATGGTGGTGCACAATTTAATGCAGGTAAAGGTTTAAATAACGACGGCCAAAAAGCAGCTATTGCAGGTGCCATTGCAGGTGCTAAACATGTGCATACTTTAGCAGAAGCTTATGGTGTTCCAGTAATTTTACATACCGACCATTGTGCCAAAAAACTATTACCTTGGATTGATGGTTTATTAGATGCCAGTGAAATACATTTTGCTGAAACTGGTAAATCTTTATTCAGTTCTCACATGATTGATCTTTCTGAAGAGCCAATCGAAGAAAATATTGAAATCTGTAAGCAATACCTAAAGCGCATGAGCAAAATGGGTATGACTTTAGAAATTGAACTTGGTATCACTGGTGGTGAAGAAGACGGTGTTGATAATACCGATGTTGATGATTCTAAACTATACACACAACCAGAAGAAGTAGCTTACGCTTATGAAGAATTAAGTAAAGTAAGTCCACAATTCACAATTGCTGCTGCATTTGGTAACGTACACGGTGTTTATAAACCAGGAAACGTAAAATTAACGCCAAAAATCTTAAGGAATTCTCAAGAGCATATCTCGAAAAAATATGGTGTAGAACATAATCATATCGATTTTGTTTTTCATGGTGGATCAGGCTCTACAGTTGAAGAAATTCGTGAAGGTATTAGTTATGGTGTAATCAAAATGAATATTGACACCGATTTACAATACGCTTTCATGAGTGGTATTCGTGACTATATGGGCACCAAAGTTGAGTACTTAAAATCACAAATTGGAAACCCAGATGGTAGCGATTCTCCAAACAAAAAATACTACGACCCAAGAGTTTGGTTACGTGCAGGGGAAGTTACTTTTGTAGCGCGATTAAAAAAGGCGTTTGAAGATTTAAATAATGTAAACACCTTATAAATTTAGGTAAATTTACTACAAACATACCTTAAAAAGGTTCTGTAATTCGCAGAACTTTTTTTGTTTACAGGCCTAAAAAGCAGGCAATTACAAATAATAATTTAATAAAATCATTTGGGCGTTACCACAAAATTAAAAAAAGGTTTAATTTTGTGGTCAAGCTTTCGGCAGTCGCTTCCCGATAAAAATCGGGAGAGCTTCAACAAATGCCTCAATCTTTAACGCAGTTTTTCGATTCGTCGGATAATTATAATCCGAAATCGTAATTAGTAAACATGTCCTGAGCGCAGTCTAAGGATCAAAATCGTAAAGCATTATGTCTTGGTTTCAAAGAAAAACAAAAGGAATAACAACGACTACTGAAGATAAAAAAGACATACCTAAAGGTCTGTGGTACAAATCTCCTACTGGTAAAATTGTTGACACAGAAGAGTTAGAGAAAAACTTTTATGTGAGTCCAGAAGATGGCTACCATGTTAGAATAGGTAGTAAAGAATATTTTGAAATTCTTTTTGACGATAATAAATTCGAAGAATTAGATGCTCATTTAGAATCTAAAGACCCGCTTAAGTTTGAGGACACTAAAAAATATCCTGACCGTTTAAAAGCAGCTCAAAATAAAACAAAATTAAAAGACGCCGTAAGAACGGCTGTTGGAAAATCCAAAGGTAAAGATCTTGTTATTGCCTGTATGGATTTTAGTTTTATTGGTGGCTCCATGGGAAGTGTAGTTGGCGAGAAAATAGCTAGAGCTGCAGACTACGCTTTAAAAAACAAACTACCATTACTGGTAATTTCTAAATCTGGTGGAGCACGTATGATGGAAGCCGCATTATCATTAATGCAATTAGCTAAAACATCTGTAAAATTAGCACAATTAGCCGATGCTGGCCTCCCTTACATTTCGTTATGTACAGACCCAACCACAGGTGGTACAACAGCATCCTTTGCTATGTTAGGTGATATTAATATTAGTGAACCAGGTGCCTTAATAGGGTTTGCAGGTCCTCGTATAGTAAGAGATACCACAGGAAAAGAATTACCTGAAGGGTTTCAAACTTCAGAATTTCTATTAGAACATGGTTTCTTAGATTTTATAACGCTTCGTAGAGATTTAAAAAATAAGGTAAATCAATATTTGGATTTAATATTGAATCAACCGCTTAGAGCATAAAAAAAAGAGGCTGTCTGAAAAGTTTTTCTAGTAGTCAGTTGGAGCATTAACGAGGTCAAAATGTATTTTGAACAAAGGTAGCTTACCAAGTAAGTCGAAAACGTTATAACCTTAATTTCTAATGCATTTCGATTTGCTTCGCAAGGTGCTTTCAATGAAAAAATATTTTCATTTCACCAATGCTCAATGTGGCAATTTACTGCAAAATTGACTTTTCAGACTGTTTTTTTTAGGCGCTTTTAAGAAAAATTGAAAACTCCGTTCCTACATCAATTTCACTAGTAACTTCTACTTTACCTCCTAAAGATTCAATATGATTTTTAGTAATAAAGAGTCCAAGGCCAATAGCATCTTTATTGGTATGAAATGTTTTGTATAGCTGAAATAACTTTTTGCCATATTTTTCTATGTCTATGCCTATTCCATTATCAGAAATCTTAAAAATAACATAGTCGTTTTCAACCAATGATGTTAATTTAATTTCGGGATCGCGTTCTTCAGATCTGTATTTAATAGCGTTTGTTAAAAAGTTTAAAATAATACTATCCAAATATGCTGGTACGCCCATAATCGTTAATTCCTCATCTACATTATTTACAATAGTTGTTTTTGTGTTTTTAGCATAAGCAGTAACCGTATAAATTGCTTTTTCAATATAATCGTATAGGTTTAAAGTTTCTAATTGTTGTGAATCTACTTGTTTAATTTTGGCAACATCTGTTAAATGTGATACTGTTTCTTCTAAATTTTCAATAGCATTTCTTAACAGCACAAAACTTTCATTCTCTTTTAACCACGAAAATTCATCTTCTAAAAATCCTTTTATTGTAGATAAATTACCCGAATGAGATCGTAAATTATGCGTTATTATATCAGCGAAAGCTGTTAATCGTTCATTTTGTTCTCTAACCACTCCTAACATTAACTTGAGTTTATCTTGGTTTAGTTTTCGGCTAGTAACATCAGAGAATTGCCAAATCATTTGGCTTGGGCTACCATCTGCATTATTTATTAATGACACAGATATTAAAACCCATATTAGGGAACCATCTTTATGAAAGTACCGTTGCCGAACTCTATATCTATAAATTTTTCCTTGCATTAAGCGTTCGTACTTTGTAGCATGAACGCCTAAATCTTCTCTAAAAACGATATTTTCAATATTCATATTGAATAACTCATTTCTAGTATAGCCAAAGAGTTCACAAATACTATCATTTACCTTAATCCAATCACCATCTAAGGTTAATATGACAATGCCATCATAAGTGTTATTGAAAATTTTTTCTAAAGAATCATAAGTGTCAGGAAAGTTACTTTGAGGAAACAATGATTTCATAAATTTATGAGTTATTAATTATTTAAAAAT
>NZ_CAXBLF010000096.1:0-7308 GCF_963976535.1 uncultured Algibacter sp.
ATACGACAGTGACCTGGACAGTAACTGATGGTTCGGATAATACAGCCACTTGTACGCAAACTGTAACGGTAATTGATAATATGGATCCGACGTTTGTTGAAACTCTACCTACAGATAAAACTTATGAATGTGATAATGTTCCTGAAGCAGAAACACTAACAGCAACTGACCCATGTGGTAGTGTAGATGTCGTTTTTACTGAAACAAGAACTGATGGTTCATGTATTTCCAATTATTCATTAGAGCGTAAATGGGTAGCAACAGACCAAAATGGATTAACAACCATCCATATTCAAACTATAACAGTTCAAGATATAACTGCTCCAGAGCCAACAACTACTATTGAATCTTCTTTAGCTGTTAATTGTGAAAATATACCTGATGTACCAACAATTGAATTTACTGATAATTGTTCAGCAAATGTTAATGTAGTATTTGCAGAAACAAATTCTTTTGATGAAAATAATCCTTCAGATTATGAGATAGTTAGGACTTGGACAGTAACTGATGAGTGTAACAACAGTCAAATCTTTACACAAACGATAACAGTTACTTTGAATGATTTAATAACAACGGTAAATGATAGAGCTTGTACTGACGATGGCACAATTAATTTAGATGATTATTTAGGAAACAATCAAACGGGTGGAAGTTGGTCTGTAGTTGAAGGCAATGCTAGATTAAACCAAAATATATTCGATCCAGAAAATGTTGTATTAGGAACTTATAAATTCAATTATACAATTGCCAACAATGGTTGTTTAAATACTATTGAGCTAAGTTTAGAAATTCATGATGAATGTATTGTTTTACCCTGTGGTAAGGATGATGTCATTATTTCAAAAGTTGTAACTCCTAATGGAGACGTATATAATGAATTCTTCACAATTACAGGAGTAGAAACTTGTGGTTTTGTTGTGGAGCTACAAATATTCAATCGTTGGGGAGCTAAAGTTTATGATAATTCTAATTATCAAAATGATTGGAATGGATTTACCCACAATTCATCTGTTGGACAAGCAGATACAGTTCCGAACGGAACATATTTCTATATTATTAATTTAAAAAATAGTGGATTAGAACCTTTTGCTAAAGCATTTTATGTAGGCACTAAATAAATCTAGACATACTATGAAGTCAATAAAGTTTAATATAATTATTTTTATACTTACGAATTGCTGGATTGGAGTTGCTCAACAACTACCACAATTTACACAGTATATGTATAATACAATCTCAATAAATCCTGCTTATGCTGGAAGTAGAGAGACGCTAAGTGTTGTAGGTTTACACAGAAGTCAATGGCTTGGTTTAGAAGGCGGGCCAACAACACAAACAATTTCTGTGCACGGCCCCTTAAGAAATGACAGAGTTGGTATAGGTTTCTCCTTTATTAATGATGAATTAGGATATGAAAACTTCACATATTTATATGGAGACTTTTCATATACTCTTCCGGTTGGTCAAAAATCTAAATTAGCTTTTGGTATTAAAGCTGGTTTTACACAATATAGTTTAGACCAATCTATTTTAAATGACCCAACTGTTTTCAACGACCCCTTTTTTGATGATGTTTCTAATAGATGGAGCCCAAATATAGGATTAGGTGCATTTTTTCATTCAGACAGATGGTATCTAGGGCTCTCTGCTCCTAGAATATTAAATACCGATTACAACAACGGAAAAAGAGGTGCTGTTGACTATGTCGCTCTTGAACGGGTTAGTTACTATTTTACTGGAGGTTATGTTTTTAATTTAAGTGAAACAACCAAATTTAAACCAGCCATGTTGCTTAAAGCCACCAATGGAGCTCCTCTGTCTTTTGATATTACTGCAAACTTCTTGTTTAATGATGCGTTCTGGCTTGGTGCATCTTACAGAATTAATGAATCTGCTGCTGCTTTCGGTGGCATTGCCGATTTTCAGGTTTCTAAACAAATACGAATTGGTTATGCTTATGAGTATCCTATATCTGAGTTAAGAGCATATACAAGTGGTACACATGAGATATTACTTATGTATGAATTATTTAAAAGTAAACGTATTAAATCACCTAGGTACTTCTAAACTAAAATTAATATGAAAACAAAATTTTTAATAATACTATTAGTTTTTTGCACTAGCACACTATTTGCTCAAAAGAAACTAGCTGATAAGTTTTTTAGCAACTATGGTTATGTTAAAGCTATTGAATTATATGAAAAGGCAGTAGAAAATGGTGATAATAGTCAGCATGTCTTAACTCGTTTAGGAGACAGTTTTTATAATAATTCTAATTCAGAAAAAGCGGCTTATTGGTATGGAAAAGCTGCAAATAAATTTGATCTTAAAACTGAACATTTATATAAGTACATTCAATCTTTAAAAAGTATTGGTAATTACGCTGAGGCTGATATTTGGACCAAGAAATTTATAGAAATTCAAAATAATGACAGTAGAATTAGAGACTATGACTCTGATAATTTATTAAAATATGCCCAACTTAATTCAGTAGATGAAGCTTTATCTATTACCATAGAAAACTTGCCAATTAATTCTAAATTTTCAGATTTTGGTTCATTCATCTATAATGATGAATTGTTTTTTGCTTCAGCGAGAGGGCTTGATGAAACTAAAAAGTATGGCTGGAATAAAGAACCGTTTTTAAATTTATTTCAAGTATCTATGAAAGACATAGATAATACCTTAAAATTTGGTAACGCAGATTTAATTAAAGCTTCAAAAGTTAATTCAGACTACCATGAAGCGTCAATTGCAATATCTAACGATGGTAAAACCATGTATTTTACAAGAGATAATGTAACCAGAAAAAATAAATTAAACTTCGATAAAAAAGGTACTACACATCTAAAAATATATAAAGCTACTCTTATTGACGGTAGTTGGGAAGAGATTAAAGAATTAGCAATTAATGATGAAATATACTCCACTGGACACCCAGCGTTGAGTCCTGATAACAAAAAGTTGTTTTTTGTATCAGATAGAAAAGGTGGGTTTGGACAAACAGATATATATGAAGTGGACATTCTTGAAAATAATAAGTTTAGTAAACCCAAAAACTTAGGATCTAAAATAAATACCGAAGGACGTGAAATGTTTCCTTTTGTAAGTAAGGATAGTACATTTTACTTTTCTACTGATGGTCGCTTAAATCTTGGCTTATTAGATATTTTTAAATCTAATATTATTAAAGATAGCATCTCAGAACCGCAAAATTTAGGAGCGCCATATAATAGTGGATATGATGATTTTGCCTTTTTTATTGATCCTTCAAAAGATAACAAAAGAAGCTATTTGTCTTCGAACAGACTAGGTGGAAATGGAAACGACGATATTTATACGGTTTATTCCAGAATATGTTCACAAAAAATTAAAGGCATTACAAAAGATAAGAAAACCAATAAAATTTTAAGTAATACTACAATCAAACTAATTGATGAGACGGGAAAAATAATTGAAGAAATCTTATCTGACGAAAAAGGAGAATATGAACTTAATGTTCATTGCAACAAAAACTATACAGTTATTGGAAGTTTTATAGCTTATTCAGACAATAAAATAGAGATTAATACAGACGACAAAAACGGAAATGTTATTACACAAGATTTACTCTTAGAATCTTTAATTAATGGAAATCAAATAGTGATTAAACCAATATTTTTTGATTACGGCAAATGGAATATTAGAACCGATGCAGAGTATGAATTGGAAAACATTGTTGATGTATTGAGGATTAACCCAACCATGATTATTAAAATTGAAGCCCATACCGATAGTCGAGGAAGAGATAAATTTAATATGAGACTCTCAAATAAGAGAGCAAAATCTACTAGAGATTATATATTATCTAGAGGTATTTCTCCTGATAGGATAAAAAGTGCAATAGGATTTGGAGAGAGTCAACTATTAAATAAATGTAGTAATGATGTTAAATGCACCCCAGAAGAGCATCAAATTAACCGAAGATCATATTTTTATATCGTAAAAAAATAGTTTAACGTATTCAAAAACAAGTTAAATCATTAAATATTAGATGTTTATGCATTTTAATTAAAATAAAACATCGATAATCGGCATATTATGTCGATTAAATGCGTATTTTAGCTGTTAAACGAATATATATGTGATTTACCATGTATATTTGACCAACTAATAACATATACGTTTTTTTGTGTTACCTACAAAATTTAAAATTATGACCCCGAATCTAATTTCTAAAGCAAATGTGGCATTGTTGGACAATAATGCGCTCCCCTCACAATTTTATCCCTCAAAATTTTTTTTATTATTATTTGTAAATCGTTAACATTTGTTACTAGCTGTAGCCAGTGGTTTTCTGGTTTCTATTAAATAAAATTTATATATAAATAACTTTACATAAATCATGAAAAATAAATCGACCCTAGTGTTTTACAGCCTTTTATTATCATGCTGTTTTTCATTATTAGTTAATGCTCAAGAACAAAAGCCTCATAATAATTTCACTCTAAATGTTTTACAGTATAGTGATAAGCCTAACTATGAAAAGGAACACGTTCATGTTTTAATACTTAAAAACAATTCACGTTTAACTTCTCAATATTCTATTTCCCTTTTTAACGATCAATGTTCTGATACCAATCAATATAGATTGAGTAACAAAAAAGAGTCAAATATTAATGCAGAGATTTCTTTTGATAATTTAAACAAAAAAAGTCAGGTTAGCGATGTCGTTACAGTACAACCAAATAAGACACTAAAAATTTATT
Organism: uncultured Algibacter sp.; assembly: GCF_963976535.1. NCBI lineage: Bacteria > Pseudomonadati > Bacteroidota > Flavobacteriia > Flavobacteriales > Flavobacteriaceae > Algibacter > uncultured Algibacter sp. The sequence continues at coordinate 4,749 of NZ_CAXBLF010000096.1, forward strand.
TAAAAATTAAGCAAAAAATTAGTGCAAAATTAGATTCTTGGAATTGCACAACAATACGTGCCACTAGGTTATCTGATAATAATTCTAAAAAATCTAAATCTAACATTTATCAATCAGTTATTATAAAAACATTTGTACCAAACCCTAATACCATAGGACATTAATTATATGTTTTTCAATATCACAAATATTAATTAGTTAATCAAAGGCTTATGAAAACGTCTACTAAATATATAAATAATCATAAGATTATTTTGGTCATACTCGTTTTGATTAGTGCATTTACACATGCTCAGTTAAAAAACGATTTTGACCCTCGCTTTAATGAACCTGTAAATGGAGATTTTGCTATGATAGCAAATAACATGGTTTCAATAGATGCAACAGCTCCTTATAACGGTACTGGTAATAACGATAGTTTTAATCTTGTTTATGTAGATATTGATACTGATCCTGATACATTTAATTCAAGTAGTGCAGAATTTAAAGATCCTTCTCCAGGTGCTAGTTGTTTAACAATTAAAAAGGTGATTTTATATTGGGCAGCTTCAGATTTTGAACCAATTGATGGTGTTTTAAATTCAGAAAATCAGCCTGCATGGGATTTTGATGACATTAAACTTATGTTACCTGGCGAATCAGTTTATACTGATTATGATGCTGATGAAGTTATTTATAGAGGAAGAGATGATAATGGTGATGGGGTTACTGATGACCACTTTAGTAATGATCCCTATGTGTGTGTAAAAGATATCACATCATTAGTGACAGACTTAGTTGATAATGGTGATTCTCCTTTTGGTAAGTACCAAGTTGCAAATGTAGAAGGTAAAATTGGAAATTTACAAGAACCTGATTTTACTACTCCAACTGGAGTTTCCGGTGGTTGGCAAATTGTTTTTGTATATGAAAGTCCAGAATTAACAACAAAAAACATAAGTATTTATGATGGTTATGCTCATGTACGAAATATAACTGGCCAGAAGGATTATGACGTTACAATTAGTGGTTTTCAAACAGTACCGGCTCCACAGAATGTAAGTGCTAAAATACTTGTTGGTTCATTTGAAGGCGATAGAGGTTATAGTGGAGATAGATTACAAATATTAGTTCCTCCATTTCCTAGTACTACTTATAGTGACTTATCTACAGACCCAACTACACCTATTAGGGATACCAATAATTTTTTTAACAGTAGGATAACTGTTGATAATAATGATTTTATAGATAGATCACCTTTTAGCACAAATACATTAGGTTTCGATGCGGCCATTTTTCAGTTAGACAACCCTGGGAATTCTGTTATTCAAAATGACCAAACATCGGCTACTTTTAGGCTTACTTCCACTCAGGAAACCTATGGTGTTTATTTATTAGGACTTTCTGTCGATGTTTTCGAGCCTAATCTAGGACCTATTCAAGTAGTAACTACTGCAACTAGTACACCCCAAGCACCGGGTACTACAATAGTCGGGAGTTTTACCGTTGATAACAAAGGAAATGATGATGCTGAAAATGTAACCATATTTTCAACACTCCCGCCTCAAATAATTTCTTTATTACCCGCTGCTGCAACGCCTACAGCACATGCTTTATTGCCAGCTGGTGTAACTTACCAATACAATACAGGAACAAACCTTCTTGAATTTTTTGTTGATGATAGCTTGGTAAAGGTTGGAAGTACTCCAATTGATGTAGACTTTGATTTGCAGATTAAAGATGAATGTTATTTTTTAGCAGATACATGTGATTTAACCTCTGAATTAGAATTTACAGCTACTTATAATGGTGTTATAAACCCTGAAACACAAACTACAAGCAGTTCATCTAGTGTAGATGCTTGTGGTATAGGAAACGATACTCCAACTATTATAAATGTGATTCAACCTACCATATCCTGGGATACGACAACGGGAGCCTTGGATACTACAGTTGAATGTGACGACGCCTCGGGACTAGCTGCTGCTCAAGGGCTAGCTCCAGTAGCTTTAACTCCTTTAGGTAATGATTGCAACTTAACTCCATTAAAAACACCTGGTGCTTTTGTTCCTGACCCTACCTGTCCTAACACCGGTTCTTACACAAATACTTGGAATTTTACTGATGCATGTGGAGTAACCATTGCTGATTTTACACAAGTAATCACCCTTACTGATACGACTGCGCCTGTAATAACCGGTACAATCGCTGATACAACAGTAGAAGGTTGTGTGGCTGCCGATGCCACTGCTGCAGTAACTACTGTTGCGGAATTAGAAGCTTTAGGCTTAACGATTACAGATTGTACGCCAGATGTCGATCTTGTAGTTACCAGTTCGCATAGTGCCTCTGGTACTTGCCCGATTGTAGTAACAAGAACCTATACCGTTACAGATGAATGTAACAACGCTTCTCAGGTCACTCAAATCATTAATGTGAATGATACCACAGATCCTGTGATTTCTGGAACCATATCAAATCAATCTGTTGAAGCTTGTGATAACTCTGGTATTACGAATGGTGGTCTGGTTGGACTTGCTTATTCTGAAACTTCAGTAACAATTACAGATGCGCAGTTTAC
>NZ_CAXBLF010000097.1:0-6857 GCF_963976535.1 uncultured Algibacter sp.
TTTGAAGAAAAAGGTTTCACACCTCCCTTACTCCCTCCTTATTAGGAGGGAAACTCATACTTTTAAAAATCATAGATAAAATATTTATAACAGTTTCCCCTCTAACAAGAGGGGATTAAGGGGTGTGTTCTTTAATTATATCAAATCCCACTTAACTCCTTTTATTTTTATAAATAGTTATAATAATATTGTTTTTATATATTTGATATATAAAATATATATACAATGAGCAAAACAAAAAAACTTATTGAATTAGACGATAAAGCCATTGAAATCCTCGAAAAACAAGCAAAACTTCAAAAACGCTCGTTAAAAAATTACATTGAATATACTTTGGAAGAACAAGCCATTCGTTTTAGTGAACCTTCGGAAGAATATAAGGCTATGATGGATGATATGTTGGATAGAATAGACAGAGATGAAATAAATTTTATTCCAATGGAAGTAGTCAAAAAGAAGTATGGTTTATAAATTGATTATTACACCAGAAGCTTTTAGAGAAATTGATTTAGCCATTTGTTATTTTAAAACCAAAAATATTGAAAAAGCGTGTTTAAAAGAATTGAGTGAACAAATAACTTTTTTAGAAGAACATCCCCTAACAAGACAAATTCGGTATAAAAACATAAGGATTCATTTGTTTAAGAAATTCAATTATTCATTTCATTATGTGGTAATTGATAATGAAGTGCGAATTTTACACTTCCTCAACCAAAAACTAAATTTTTAAATGAAAACATACATCGCACTTTTAAGAGGCATAAACGTAGGTGGACACAAGAAAATTCCAATGGCTGAACTTAGAGAATTGCTTTTAAAAGAGGGTTTAGAGCATGTGCAAACCTATATTCAAAGTGGCAATGCGGTTTTTCAATCTTTAGAAGAAAATTTAGAAAAACTGGAATTAAAAATACATAATGCTATTAAAACCCATTTCGGATTTGAAGTGCCAGTTTTAGTAAAGACGCCTGAAGGCCTGCAACAAATTTTTGATGAGTGTCTGTTTCCAGAAGAAAAGAAAGTTAATAGTTATTTTATCGTGCTGTATACCGTTTCAGATAAGAATTTGGTAGAAGGTGTTTCTCAAATATCTTATCCCAATGAAGAGTTTATTATAACGGAGCATTGTATTTATTTTTATTGCTCTGTAGGTTATGGGAATACTAAATTCAACAGTAACTTTTTTGAACGAAAATTAAAAACAACAGCTACTGCAAGAAATTATAAAACTATGGTAAAGTTAATTGCAATGTCATTAGTAAATAAAAAAGACCATTAGATATTTACTATTTTAGCCAAAAATTAATTGACTAATAATAAAACTGTTTTAAACAGTCTTTGTTAGCAGAATAATTGCCATGACAGAAAAAGATTTTATCCCAAAACCCTATAGCAATTCACTTGAAAGCGGAAGTTTTACATGGTCTTCGCCAAGTAACATTGCTTTAGTGAAATACTGGGGAAAAAAGGAACATCAAATTCCAGAAAACCCATCAATTAGTTTTACGCTTGATAATTGTAAAACCACTACCAATTTGACTTTTTCAAAAAAATCAAATCATGATGGTTTCTCGTTTGAAGTGTTTTTGGATGGCGAACAAAAAGATGATTTCAAACCAAAAATTGAAACTTTTTTTAAGCGAGTTGAAGTCTATTTACCTTTTTTGAAAGATTATCATTTTACGTTAGAAACGTCTAATACGTTTCCACACAGTTCTGGTATAGCATCTTCAGCATCAGGAATGAGTGCTTTGGCGTTGTGCTTAATGAGCATAGAAAAGTCTATTATAGAATCGGATGTCACTTTGAACGCTCCCGATAGCTATCGGGACGAAAGGCCTTTTAATAATGACTATTTCATTCAAAAAGCGTCATTTTTAGCACGTTTAGGCTCCGGGAGTGCTTGTAGAAGTTTAGAAGGCGGTTTAGTAGTTTGGGGAAAACATGATAACATTGAAGGAAGTTCAGATCTATATGGTGTAAAATATCCTTATGAAGTCCATCAAAATTTTAAAAACTATCAAGACACCATCTTGCTCGTTGATAAAGGGGAAAAGCAAGTAAGTAGCACCGTTGGGCATAATTTGATGCATGGACATCCGTTTGCTCAACAACGATTCGAACAGGCAAATAAAAACCTTTCTGATATAATTTCAATTTTAAAAAGTGGCCATTTAGATAAGTTTATAGCCTTAGTAGAAAGCGAGGCATTAACACTTCATGCCATGATGATGACTAGCCAGCCGTATTTTATTTTAATGAAACCAAACACTCTAGAGATTATCAATAAAATTTGGAGTTATAGGAAAGCATCTGGTTCTAAAATTTGTTTTACTTTAGATGCTGGAGCTAATGTACATGTGTTGTATCCAGAAAGTGAAGCACCTCAAGTTTTAGAATTCATTCAGAATGAATTAGTTGCATTTTGTCAAAATGCACAGTATATTTGCGACGTTATTGGTTTGGGGGCTAGTAAATTATAAAATTATCATGCTATTTTGTTTAAAAAAATAGTATATTTGTTAAACACATTACCCAAGCAAAATAGCTATTATGAAAGGACCTCTCTTTTACTCTAAAATCTTACTCTTTGGTGAGTATGGAATCATTAAGGATTCTAAAGGTTTATCTATTCCTTATAATTTTTATAATGGGGCGCTAAAGAAAGATGAAAATCCTTCTGATGAAGCTATCAATTCTAATGCAAGTTTAAAACGATTTACTGCTCATATTCAAAGAATAGATAATGATGTAGTTCGTTTTGATATAGAACGATTATTAGAAGATGTGAATTCAGGAATGTATTTTGATTCGTCAATTCCTCAAGGGTATGGTGTTGGCAGTAGTGGAGCTTTAGTGGCTGCTATTTATGATAAGTATGCTTTTAATAAAATTACAGTTCTAGAAAATTTAACCAGAGAAAAGCTATTAACGTTAAAAACGATATTTTCTGCAATGGAATCTTTTTTCCATGGAAAATCTTCTGGTTTAGATCCTTTAAATAGTTATTTAAGTATTCCAATTCTTATCAATTCTAAAGATAATATTGAGGCCACTGGTATTCCTTCGCAACAAAGCGACGGTAAAGGTGCTGTATTTTTATTAGATAGTGGTATTATTGGTGAAACCGCACCAATGGTAAGCTTGTTTATGGAAAACATGAAGCAAGAAGGTTTCCGTAGGATGCTTAAAAACCAATTTATAAAACATACAGATGCATGTGTTGACGATTTCTTGAAAGGCGATATAAAGTCATTATTTAGTAATACAAAGCAGTTATCTAAAGTGGTGCTGAATCATTTTAAGCCCATGATTCCACAACAGTTTCATGAACTTTGGAAAAAAGGTATTGAAACCAATGAGTATTACTTAAAACTTTGTGGTTCCGGTGGCGGAGGTTATATCCTTGGTTTTACTGAAGATATTCAAAAAGCAAAACAATCATTGTCTGATTATAAATTAGAAGTCGTTTACAACTTCTAAACTTCATATACTGTCATCCTGAAATGACATCCTAATCTAATCAAAGGGTGGTTTCAGGATTTTATCAAAATATTTTTTCAGATGTTATCAAGAAGACAGAAACATATTCTACTTAAATTTTTCAGTCTATTTTCTGTGGTTAGAGGCTACAATATTCTTGTTGTTGTAATTGCCCAATATCTTACCGCTATTTACATTTTGGCACACAACAAACCTGTAAAAGAGGTTGTATTCGATTTAAATTTACTCATGTTAGTACTGGCATCAGCTTCAGCTATCGCAGGAGGCTATATCATTAATAGTTTTTATGACTCTGAAAAAGACTTAATAAATCGCCCTATAAAGTCTAGATTAGATAGATTGGTGAGTCAAAATACCAAGCTCTCTTTTTATTTTGTACTTAATTTTATAGCGGTAGTTATGGCAAGTTATGTGTCATTTAAGGCTGTAATATTCTTTTCCATTTACATTTTTGGTATTTGGTTTTATTCGCATAAACTAAAAAGATTACCATTTATTGGGAATTTAACATCAGCAATTTTAACTATTACGCCTTTCTTTGCCATTTTTATGTATTACAAAAACTTTGAAACGGTAATTTTTGTACATGCCGTTTTCTTATTTATTATGATTGCCATGCGAGAATTGACGAAAGATTTAGAAAACATAAAAGGCGACATTGCACAAAACTATGTTACAATTCCAGTGGCTTTTGGAGAAAAAACGTCTAAAGTCATGTTAACCGTTTTGGCGGCTTTAACTTTAATTCCAACGTATTTATTGTTGTTTCATTTTGAAGTAGGTTACATGTATTTCTTCTTCTATTTAAGTTTGATGTTATTAGTTGTATTTCTATGCTTGTTATGGATGTCAAAAACGAAAATACAGTATTTAATATTGCATAATATTTTAAAATTTATAATTCTTGCAGGTGTATTTAGTATACTTTTAATTGATGTGAGTGTTATTTTAAATCGTATATAAATGCAAAATTTATTAAAAGTAGCCTTAGCCCAAATATCACCTGTTTGGTTGAATAAATTAGAAACTCTTAAAAAAATTGAGAAATCTATTATTGATGCTTCAAAAGAAAATTGTGAGTTGATTATTTTCGGTGAAGGATTAGTTCCGGGTTACCCATTTTGGTTGGCATTAACAGGAGGAGCAGAATGGAATACAAAAGTAAATAAAGAAATTCATGCGCATTATGTTAAGAATTCAATTACCATTGAAAAAGGAGATTTAGATTGTGTTTGTAGATTAGCAAAAACACACTATATGGCCATCTATTTAGGGGTAATAGAGCGCCCGTTAGATAGAGGCGGGCATAGTGTTTATGCCTCTTTAGTTTACATAAATGAAGAAGGCGAAATAAAATCGGTACACAGAAAGTTGCAACCAACTTACGATGAACGTTTAACCTGGGCACCAGGAGATGGTAATGGTTTGCAAGTACATGAACTCAAAGAATTTACTATTGGTGGATTGAATTGTTGGGAAAACTGGATGCCATTACCAAGAGCAGCTTTATATGGTTTAGGAGAAAATTTACATATTGCTGTATGGCCTGGGAGCGATCATAACACCAAAGATATAACACGGTTTATTGCCAGAGAATCGCGATCATTTGTGATATCTGTTTCAAGTTTAATGAAAAAAGAAGACTTTCCAAAAGATACGCCACATTTAGATAAGATATTGGAAAAAGCACCAGATGTTTTAGCTAATGGTGGAAGCTGTATTGCTGGGCCTGATGGAGAATGGATTATAGAGCCAGTTTTACATAAAGAAGGATTAATTATTGAAACCATTGACTTTAGCCGCGTGTTTGAAGAACGTCAGAATTTTGATCCAGTTGGTCATTATTCACGACCAGATGTTACAAAACTAACGGTGAATACTGAACGACAATCTACAGTAGTATTTACGGATAAAAACAAATCGCAAATCTAAAATAGTATATCATAATTTTAAATCTATCTTTGCAAAAAATTATTAGTAATGAACAGACATCAAGGGGGTAAGGGAAAAGGAAAGCCATCAGAACGTGGTGCAGAAAGTAAGCGTTTTAGAAGTAATGCTAAGGGAAATACACCAGTAAAAAAAACAAATACAACATCACAATCTTCAAGTAACTCAGGTGAATTAAGATTGAATAAATACATAGCTAATTCTGGTATGTGTTCTCGTCGTGAGGCAGATGCACATATTGCTATTGGTTTGGTAACGGTAAATGGTAAAGTCATTACTGAAATGGGTTTCAAAGTGAAGTTAGAAGATGAGGTGCGTTATGATGGTGCTCGTATTAACCCAGAGCAAAAAGCTTATGTATTGCTTAATAAACCTAAGGGTTTTGCAACTACAACAAGCGAAGGTAAAGGTAGAACGGTTATGGATTTAGTAGCTAATGCTACATCCTCTCGTATTAAGCCCATTGGGCGTTTAGGACGGAATTCAAAAGGCTTATTATTGTTTACTAATGATGACGCCATAAGTAGTAAATTCACGAATTCTAAGCATGGTGTAGCGCGTTTGTTTCATTTAGAATTAGACAAAAACTTAAAACTTGAAGACTTAAAAAAGATTCAAGGTGGTTTTAAGATTGAAGGAAAACTTGTTGAAGTTGAAGAGATTAGCTATATAGATGGTGCTAGTAAAAAGGAAGTAGGCTTAAAAATCAAGAATACGGGAAACACTATTATCCGCAGTATTTTTGAGTATTTTAAGTATGAAATTGTTAGTTTAGATTGTGTGGCTATTGGTCATTTAACCAAGAAAGATATTCCTCGTGGTAGTTGGAAACATTTGACAGAACAGGAGTTGAATACCTTGAAGATGCTTTAATTATAGTTTAAAAATTAAATTATATCTCTTGTTTGTTGAAATGATAAATAGCTAATTTTTATATTCCCCAATATGCCATAAAACCCCAGATGGGTCGTGGATAAAATATTCGTTTCCCCAATCGTTATAATGGATTTCTGATATTCTTACTTTTTTATATTTAGTAGTGAGATTAAGCTTTTTAATTTCAGCCAAATGTTGCTCAACATTGTTTACCTCTAAAAAAATCATAGAATTATCAACCCATCTTTTCACATAAGCGTCTTGTAAATAAAAGCCAAATTCGCCGCATTTAAAATAAGACATTTTATAAGGAATTTTAATTTCTTCAAATCCGAAGTCTAAATAAAACTGTCTGGAAAGATTATAGTTTTTTGCACCAATAAATGTTCTGATAGATTTTATGTTGTGATTCATTTTTAGTGATTTTATAACCTACAAGATAACGAAAGTTTCTTGTTTTGTAGGATTTTTTGCGTATTCTATGATAAAAAACAAATAAAAACGACAAAAATTAAGCTGCAAATTTA
>NZ_CAXBLF010000098.1:0-6837 GCF_963976535.1 uncultured Algibacter sp.
TGCTTACTGCTTACTGCTTACTGCATACTGCTTACTTAACAGGTAATCTTAATAACTTTTGATCTTCTATATATTGTTTCACAGCCATTAATGCTGCTATTCTGGCTTCGTTTTCGGTTTCAGCTTTCAAAGCTTCAGGTGAATAATAGTTTTTAACAAAATGTGTATCAAAATTCCCTGAACGAAAAGCCTCGTGTTCACAAACGTATTTCCCAAAGGGAAGTGTTGTTTTCACTCCTTCAATGTGATAGTTGTCGATAGCTTTAATCATAAGCTGAATCGCTTCCAAACGATTGCTTCCGTAAGTGATTAATTTTGATAACATGGGGTCATAATAAATAGGAATATCCATACCTTCTTCAAATCCGTTATCAACACGAATACCTTCTCCTTCAGGGATTTTATAAACATCTAAATGACCTACACTGGGAAGAAAATCGTTTAGCGGATCTTCAGCGTAAACACGTAATTCTAATGCATGTCCGTTAATTTTTAAATCCTTTTGTTTTATTTGAAGTGCCTCACCACGAGCTACTTTTATTTGAAGTTCGACTAAGTCAACACCAGATATTAATTCTGTAACAGGATGTTCTACTTGCAAACGCGTATTCATTTCTAAGAAATAAAAATTCTGTTTAGCATCTAATAAGAACTCAACCGTTCCTGCTCCTAAATAATCACATGATTTAGCCACTTTTATGGCTGCTTCTCCCATTTCGTTTCGCAATTCTGGAGTTAGAATACATGAAGGCGCTTCTTCAACTACCTTTTGATGACGCCGTTGAATACTACATTCACGCTCAAAAAAGTGTAAAACATTACCATGACTATCTGCCATTATTTGTATTTCTATATGACGTGGTGAGGTCACATATTTTTCTATAAAAACAGAACCATCTCCAAATGCAGAAGTGGCTTCACTAATGGCACGATTCATTTGTGATTCCAAATCACTTTCTTTTTCAACAACACGCATCCCTTTTCCACCACCTCCTGCTGAGGCTTTGATTAAAATAGGAAATCCAATGCTTTTGGCAATAGTTTTTGCTTTGTTAACATCTGTTATAGCTTCATCAATCCCTGGAACCATAGGTATGTTATATTGTTTAACAGCTTCTTTTGCTGCTAATTTGCTTCCCATTATTTTAATGGCTTTAGAGCGCGGGCCAATAAAAATGATATTGTTTTCTTCGCATAATTCAGCAAAGGAAGCATTTTCACTTAAAAAACCATAACCAGGATGAATAGCGTCTACATGAAGTTGTTTTGCTTCTTCAATAATTTTATCTCCTCTTAAATAGGATTGGTTTGAAGGTGGCTCACCTATACAAACGGCTTCATCAGCAAACTTAACATGTGGTGCGTTTCTATCTGCTGTAGAATAAACCGCTACTGTTTTTATGCCCATTTTTTGAGCCGTTTTCATGACTCTTATGGCTATTTCTCCTCGGTTGGCAATAAGTATTTTTTTCATTAATAAATCATTTTTGTCATTCCCTCGAAGGAGGGAATCTCATTTCTTTAACCACGAATTCACAAATATTTGGTGTAATCATGTGCTTAAAATTTTATGCTTTCATAATTTTGAAAACGTATTTTATAAATTAATGCGCATTATGCGCCGAATTCTATTAGCAATTGATTTTTCTCTACAGCATCTGTTTTGTTTACTGAAATGGATTTTATAATGCCGTCTCTTGGAGAGATAATAATATTTTCCATTTTCATAGCTTCAAGGATTAGAAGCGGTTCATCTTCTTTTACTTCTTGACCAACTTTCACATTTATTTCTAGTATTAAACCAGGCATTGGGGCTTTAATAGAATTTACATGTTTTGTGGAGCCAATGGCAAATCCCATTTCTTTAATTAGAATATCTAAATCATTGAAAATGTTTGTATTATATAGATTATTATTGACTTTTACTTGATATGATTTTGTATTGAAATTTGCTTCGTTTATTTCAACTTTAAATGATTTATTATCTTGAAGAATATGATAATGTGAGTCTGAAGTTTTTACGACATCAAAATTTGAAATTTCATCATATTCAATTTCAAAATCAAAAGTATTATTTACGTTGGCTTTGAAAACTTTACCCATGAGTATCTAGAATTAATTAATAGTAAATATATGAATTTTATAAACGCTTTTTTGTTTAAAAAGAAACGATATTCATATTAAATAGGATAAAACTATTGAAAATTAAAATTCTAATTTATGAGATTCATCATATTCCAAAATAATTATTTAAATGAACTCATCTTGACTTTTTGTTTTTAACCGTAAATGAGAAGAAATTTGTTCAGATGAAGCTATTTTTGAAGGACATAGCATCGCTACGCACAAGAAAATAGCTAAAATATGGACGAATTTAATCCATTTTTTAGGGAATAGAAAAAGTCAAGATGAGTTCAATGTTAAACTTAGAATGTTGTTGATATTTTTTAATAGCATTTCTGGATAATATTATTCCAATGAATAGAGAAACAATACCATCAAAGCTTTGTTGGGTTGTGCAAAATATCTTATAATATGATAATAATAACTGGGGCAACTCAAACAAGTATTAAATTCATCTATTTATATGTTTTTTAATGACTTGTAAAACAAATTCATAGTAAGATTTATTTGATGGTACGAAGTGATTATCATTGTTGTCAATGTTTTTAATGAGTGCTTCAAATGCATCAAAAGACACTAATTTTATGGCTTCAACCTCTTCCTTTTGAAGGACTAATTTGGACAAGGGAACGCTTAACTCAGCTATAAATGTATTATGAAATTCATTATCTATAATACCATTTTCATAAGTTTGGAAACATTCAAAAACACCAATTTTGTTTAAGTTGTTTTCAGAAATTGTTAATCCTATTTCTTCTTTAATTTCTCTAAGGGCTGCTTGTTTTATAGTTTCGCCAGAATCTACATGACCAGCAACTGAAACATCCCAAAGTAATGGATAAATTATTTTTTTTACAGAGCGCTGCGATAATAAAATTTCTTCATTGTTAGTGTAAAACCAAATATGGGCAGTATTATGGTAATACCCTTTATTATGAATTTTAGATTTAAGAACAGATTTACCAGTTGGTTCACCTTGTTTTGTTATTATATCAATAAACTCTTCCATATTAACCTTTTATAAATGTGAAGCAATGCACGTAATTAGCGGTTTAAAATCATCGGCAGTATTAAACAAATGACAAGAAACCCTGATGTAATTACCTCTAAAAGAAACAAAAATATTTTTGCTAAATAAATCTTTTTTTAAAGCGTTAACATCTAATTCATTTGGTAGTTTAATTCCAAATAAATGATGTGTTCTATAATTGGAATCTTCAATCACACAACCTAAAGCTTTTAACTCTTTAATTGCTACAACTGAAATGCTCTCGCAATATTCTTGAATAGCTTTTGGTGTCCATTCTAAAACTTGTTTTAAAGCTTCAATTTGCATTCTTACATAGATGAAATTTCCGCTTTCACCAACAGAATAACGATTTGCCAAAGGTTTGTATTCTGATTTATAATTAGTGAGTTCAGCAAAATTTTCGCTATCTAATCGATTAGACCAATTTTCTTCTATTGAATTACCGTTATCAAAATATGCTCCAAAATAGGCATAACCACATCCATAAGGGCCAAATAACCATTTGTAGCCTGCACAAATAAGTGCATCTGGCTGAATGTCTTTGACAGAAAAAGGCAACGCACCAACAGATTGTGATCCGTCAATAATTAAAAGGGCATCATGTTGTTTTGCTTTTTTACTAATAGCTTTTAAATTAAATAAACTACCATTAGACCAATGAATATTACCCATAGCAACCACCGCAGTGTTGTTATTTATGGTATCTAAAATAATTTCGTTCCAAAGTTTAACACGATTCGTATCAGTTTCTGGAGCGCTAACAACTCTTATTTTTGCATTAAATTTTTTAGCTAATTTTTGCCATGAATAAACATTACTAGGAAATTGTTCGTCTATAATTAAGATTTCATCATTTTCTTTTAAAATAATATTGTTAGCTACGGTGGCTATTCCGTATGATACAGAAGGAATTGTTGCAATACGATTAAAATTGTCTTCATCAATCAATTGAGCAAATAGTTTTTTAAGCTCTGTAACTGGTTCAAAATAATCTGAAATTCTAATCTTATGAGGTTGGTTTTTCTGTTTTAATCCTTCTAGTCCAGCTTCATAAATGGTTTTGAATGCAGGTGATTGACTTGCTATATTTAAATAAGTAACATCCTCCGGAATGTAGAATAGATGCTTTTGATTTTTTAAAGGCATTTTAGCTTTATTTTTTGTTAAAGCTACTAAAGATTATTTAAATTTAACAGAAACTAATAATGATTCTAGAAAAGAATAAACTGTTTATTAGTTTGATATGCAGCATATACAAATTAATTTGTTTTACAATATATAAAAACGCAATTGCAATTTATATATTTTACAATAACCTTAGCTAAATAAGATAAAGATCTCTATTTTGTTCCAATATAAACCGTTCCTATAATTGGGTTTAAATCACTATTAAACAGATTTATTACATAAAAATAGGTACCAGTAGGAACTTTGTTTGATGTACCAAAGGAACTTTTATTGGACGTTCCATTCCAGTTGTTTTGATAGTTATCTGATTGATAAATTAATGCGCCCCAACGATTATACATTTTCAAATTAATTAAAAAGCCACAATCTGTTATTTCATTAATTGTAAAATATTCGTTCCATTGATCTTGATTTGGCGTGACTACTTTGGAGACCGTTATGTTACTGCCATCAAAAAATTGATTTGAAGTTACTGTTATAATTTGTACATAATCTTCAATGGTACGCTCGCAAGCATCAGTAAAATACCATGTATTAGTATAGGTTCCGGTATAATCACAATCACTATTTTGAATAAAATCTCCAGACGTTTTAATGAGTTCAAAATTACATTTATCGGGAACGGGGAACAGCGCTTGCGCATCTGTTAAATCATTTGGATTGTCAATAGATAAGGTTCTGTCTAAACTTTCAACAGGCGTTTTCCATAGTACAATAGGTTGATTTATAGCAATTGATAATGGGCTTCCTAGTTGGCAATCATCCAATTCATTTGAACTATAAGAAGTAAACAAGTTTGTGTTTTCTTCACCATTATATGTGGCTTTAAATTGAAGGTCGAATGCTAAATTACAGGTGTCTTCAAGAAAATAACAGGCATCTTTAACCATTAACTCAATTTGAATATTTAATGGTGGATCTCCAATATCAGCTAAACCGTTTTCTATTAAAAACTGTAATAGCCTTGTGTCTTCATCATAATTATAAGTTACTCCAACAGGTAAGTTATTAGCAGAAACAAATTCTATGTTTGATGGTATCGTTTCAGAAAGCATCACATTAACAGCATTATCATTTCCTGTGTTTGAAAAATTAAAATCTAACGTTACAATGTCGTTGGCATTGCTAGTGTTTTCTATAGCGGTAGAACTAAGTACTATTGGATATAAACTTGGAGCCCACACTTCAACAGATAACCCAATCAAAAATAAACTATAGGTTTCTTGATTAGAGGCCAGTCTTATTGATGCAGAAGATTGGTTATTGCCAATAATACTATTATCTGTGTTATTAAGTTGAAATAAAGCAGCATCAAAACCTAAGGTGTTTAAACTAGCAGGATTTCTATCTGTATAGTTTGTATTTTCAATTGTGATTCTACTATTAAAAAAATTGTTTGAATCTCTTAAAGGTGCTGTAATATCTATATAATCATTAGCAATATTCTGTATTTGAAACCGATCTCCAATTAAACTTCTATCGCCTTCAAGAGCACCAATTAATGTATTTACTTTAACAGGTCCACTTGGTACGGTTCGGAAGCCATAAAAACCGATGTCATAATTGTTGAAATCTTTGGTAATATGTGCATATCCATCAAACAGACTGACGTTTTTTGATATCAATTCTGGGCTTTCATAAATGTAAACGATTTGCCAACCTCCTGAAGTTCCTGTATTCCCTTCCGAATGTTGAAATAAAAATCCGGTTTTTGCTTCAATATTTGCAACTTGGTATTTTCCATAAGGGCTATCTAGGTTTATCACTAAGCTGGTAATATCTTTAAAACAGACATAGGGATCGTTGCTAAAATGGGTGTCTCGACCTCTGTAAAGCACGTCGTCTGCGGTTAATGTAGAATACGTGTTTTCGCTAGGAAGCATTAACTTTATATCATTAAAATTCCAATTGGGTTGGTTGTCTTCTCCAGCTTCATTTTCTTTATCTGCTGCTGCCCAATATAAATATGCTTTCTTTATTGTTAAGCATGCTAATTGTGGCTGCGGATTAACAAAATTGGCACTACTAGAATTAAATGTGGAATTATCATTGTCAATATCAACATAAACATTGTCTAGAAAACTATGATTATCATTTTCACCATTGTAATCTTCAGTTGCAGTTCGAGATATTATATTGTTGGCAATCATTGTAAAATCGCCATTAATCATGTTGTTAAATCGAGGTGAAAACTCTTTTTGAATCTGGGCGGAAATCTCGAAGGTAGAAGCAAACAAACTTATAAATAGAATTATAAGCGCTTCCTTTAGAAATGGGAGTTTAGTTGTATGTTTAAAACATTTCCCCATTAGATGATTAGTTTTGAGTATAGATATTTAACTTGAGTCAATTTTATTATAATTGACTTTAGTACATGACAAAAATTTAGAATAGAACTATAAACTGCACAGATATAGCATATTAAGGCTTTTTCGTTACTTAGACCTCACAGGTTTTGAAAACCTGTGAGGTCTTTGTTATCCTGAAAATGGCGA
>NZ_CAXBLF010000099.1:0-6526 GCF_963976535.1 uncultured Algibacter sp.
TCCTCTTTAGATTACACAAACTTTTTGCTTAATCCCCATAAAATTAATGTGACCCAAACAAAACAACATACGAATTGTTGGAAAACCCCTGGGCCGCCCACCAAAACAGCAACTGAATGCCCATCAAAAACGAAAATTGAAGCATGAGCAAAACCAACGAAACCATATAGAGGGCAAATTTGGACAGGCCAAAAACGCTTACGGACTGAGCGACATAAAAGCCAAAAGGAGTGACACCTCCCAAAGTTGGATAGGCGCTATCTTCTTTATAATGAACCTTATAACATTAACGAAAATAGCAGATATATATGCTATTTTTTGTGCCTTTATCAAAAAGCAACGTTTTTGTGGTTTGCTCTTGAAAACTGACTCATGCTTCTCGACTGTTTTTATCTCTGATCTTTATAAGTATCAAAATCATAAATTAAAAGTACTATGAAAATCAGCAAGCCCTATTTAGAAAAACCCTTGGATACAAACCGCAACTTAAGTTATACCAACCGTTAAGAGAACCTTTCAATTCCGCGTTAGCGATTGAACGGTCTGTTTGAGCTCGCCGACGCAGGAGGAAGCGAGTAGTGAAAGCGCGACCCTTGTGGTAACGCCCAAATAATTAGATTCCCTTCTGCAAGGGAATGAAAAAACTAGATTTTACACTTTAGATGCCAAAGATTTAAAAAAGACATAGCCAAAACCTGCAAATAACATGAGGTGAAAGGGGAAGAGCCCGAAATCGCCACCTTGGTTGCCAACAATAAAGGCGCTGTACATGCCAAAACCGAAATAGAGCATAAGTAAACCCTCGAAAATAACATGAACGGATATGGTGCGTTTCATGTATTTGTTATTTTTCCAGTTGTCTTTATACTTGGTAATATTGAATTTTGGTGTGCGTACAAAGTCTGATTTTTTACCTAAATGGCCTTCTAAAACGGCAATGGAATTATGCAGTGAAAAGCCCATAGCAATTGAGAAAAACACAAAGAACATACCTATGTATTTTATGAAATTTTTAAAGCCGCCACCATAGATGTTTTTGTACATAAACCAGTAGCATATAAAAAATATTATAGTACTGATTACGAAGAAACTCATAACGTAAAAGTATGGGCGTAAATGGGCGTATTCGTTTTTTATATAGAGCATAGGGATGCTTAAAACCCCAACGATAAGCACGTTTAAAAACATGGTACTGTTTAACAAATGAAGTAAGCCGTGTACTTTGGTTTTGGCTGAAATGTTTTTGCTTTTTACAACACTTCCCAGCATTTTACGGAAATTTTCTGCACCGCCTTTATTCCATCTGAATTGTTGCGAGCGTGCAGCACTTATAACTATGGGAAGTTCGGCAGGGGTTTCTACGTGTTCTAAATACTTGAATTTCCAGTTTTTAAGTTGTGCGCGATAGCTAAGGTCTAGATCTTCGGTTAGCGTGTCGCCTTCCCAATTTCCGGCATCGATAATACAGGTTTTACGCCATAATCCAGCGGTACCGTTAAAATTGATAAAATGCCCTTTGCTGTTTCGGCCTACTTGCTCTAGTGTAAAATGCGCATCGAGTGCAAAGGCTTGAATTCTTGTAAGTATAGAATAGTTGCGGTTAATATGCCCCCAACGAGTTTGTACTACGCCAATGCGCTTGTCTTTAAAATAAGGAACAGTGCGTTTTAACCAGTCTTTTTGGGGTAGAAAATCGGAATCGAAAATGGCAATGATACTGCCTTTTGCGGTTACTAAACCTGCTTTAAGCGCGCCAGCTTTAAAGCCTTTGCGGTTTGTTCTGGTTATTTGTTTGATGTCTAAGCCTGTGGCTTGAAGTTTTTGTATTTGTTTAAGAGTGGTTTCAGCAGTTTCATCGTTGGAATCGTCTAAAACTTGAATTTCTAACTTGTCTTTTGGATAGTCGATTTCAGCAATATTGTCTAACAAACGTTCCATAACATACATTTCGTTATACACAGGAAGTTGTATGGTAATATATGGAATTTCGTTTGGATTTGATAAATCGAATTTAGGAGAGTGGTCTTTTACTTTCTTAGACGCTAGGTAATTAAATAACAGGTTTAGTTGTGCCAATGCATACATGAATATAAGCAAAAGCGATGTAGTATATATGACTATAACTAGTATTTCTAAAATCATTGTTTAAAACTGTATTTAAAAATCCAACCTAAGATTTTTACGCCTGCAAATATAGCGCCTTTTAAGGTACCAGACACCTTTGAAACGCCTATTCTGTTGCGGTAATTTACTGGTACTTCGGTGTATGTAAGTTTCTGCTTAAGCGCCTTGAGTTGCATTTCTACGGTCCAACCATAAGTTTTATCTTCCATGTTAAGCGCTAGTAGTTTGTTATACTTAATGGCTCTAAAAGGGCCTAAATCTGTGAACTTAGCACGAAACAATACGGTCATTAAAGTTGTGGCTAGCCAATTACCAAAAATTTGTGGTACCGTCATAGAACCTTTCTCTCTAAGTCGCTTTTCTCGAGCTCCTATTACAAAATCGATATTATCATTAATTATAGGTGCTACAATTTTGGTTAGCTCCTCTGGGTAATCACTATAATCGCCATCAAGAAAGACTATAATATCTGGTTTTTCGTTTTGATTAGCGATGTGATGCATCCCTTTTAAACATGCATAACCATAGCCTTTGTTAGTTTCATTTAAAGCGGTAGCACCTGCTTTTTTTGCATTAGCTTCTGTGTTATCGGTTGAATTGTTGCTAACCACAATAACCTCGTCAACCGTATTTGGAATGTCGTTAATAACGTGAACTATAGAATCTGCTTCGTTATACGCTGGAATGATGACTTTTATTTTGGTCATTTAAGGTCGCTAAGTTTATTTTCCCTTTTAAAGGACGCAAAGGTAGTCCATTCTTTTATTTTTTTACCTGCTTTATACCTTGAAGCTGCTACTAATTTTTCGTTTTTATACATGAGGCAATACCCGTTTTTTTGATTGTCTTTTAATTGACATTTATGGTTTACTTTTTCCAAGGTATCATAAAACAACCACCAATTGTTTTTTTTACCATTTTTAAAATGCCCTTCTTTTTCTAAGCTTCCAGTTTTAGTATAGAATTTCCAGTAATTGGATTCTTTATTTGCTGAAAAGTGTCCTTGTTTTTTAGGGTTTCCATTTTCGTGATAGAATGTCCAGAACTTTATTTTTTGGTTGTTTTGTATCCAGCCTTCGGATTTTATATTACCGTTTTCGTAATACGTTCTTTGGTATTTTTTTTCCGAGAATGCGTTAAAATTGATTAATAAAACTATTATAAGAATTAAGTTTTTCATCTAAGAGGTTTGGTTGTTTCACAGAGATTCACTGAGGTTTCGCAGAGATACACAGAGTGATTTGTGATAACTTCATGATTGTTTTTCTTCATCATAACAAATGTTTGTTGTTTAATTGAACATGCTCTGTGTGTCTCAGCGGTGCTTTGTGTTACTCTGCGTTATAGCGTTTCATTTCTACAAAGTTGCTCAACTGCAAACTGCGACTGAAAAACTACTTCCTATTCACCAAGTCCATTAAATCAACATCGTTTCCTAATAAGATTTCTGTTGGATTAATACGTCCTTCCATACTATCATTCTCTAACTTTAACACACCTCTTGGGCAAACCGCAGCACAAATACCGCAACCAACACAACTAGAACGTACAATATTTTCACCTTTTTGAGCATAGTGTCTCACATCAATTCCCATTTCACAACTGTTAGAACAGTTACCGCAAGAAATACATTGTCCGCCATTAGTGGTAATTCTAAATTTTGAGAATAAGCGTTGCTGAAATCCTAGAATAGCTGCCATTGGGCATCCAAAACGGCACCAAGAGCGGTTTCCTAAAATGGGGTAAAAACCTGTGCCAATAACGCCAGAAAATATGGAGCCAATATATATTCCATACGCAGATCTTAGCGTACTGGCTTTAATATAAAATATATTATCAGTAGTTCCTGTAAAGTGCATAATTAATAAGGCAGCAATAACCACAAAGAAACCAATAGCGCCATATTTTACGTCTTTACCAAACGCTTTACTTTTAAAGAGCATAACACCTGCAAAAACTAAAGTTAAAAAACCAATAACTAAAGCGATGAAAACACCTCTGGTTAACCAAAAATCATTCTTGTCGTAACCTAAGTACGTGTATATTATTGCTGTTGTCATCACTACAGAAAAGACTAAAATGGTATGGACAAGCCAACGTTCTAATTTCCAAGCAGACATTTTTTTAGAGGATAATTGTCTA
Organism: uncultured Algibacter sp.; assembly: GCF_963976535.1. Taxonomy (NCBI): domain Bacteria; kingdom Pseudomonadati; phylum Bacteroidota; class Flavobacteriia; order Flavobacteriales; family Flavobacteriaceae; genus Algibacter; species uncultured Algibacter sp. Next base: position 4,267 of record NZ_CAXBLF010000099.1, read on the forward strand.
AACGAATCTCCTGCAGTTTCTGCTAGTGCACCACAGCCGCAAACCCAAGAGCAATACCAGCGCTTACCAAATTTATAAGTCAAAATAGGTGAAATCACAAAGATTGTAATAATACCAAAAAGGATTAAAGCAATACCAATATTACCTGTAGAAAGAAACCCTTTTACAGACCATTCGTCAAAAAGATAGTAATTAAGTGGCCACATAGATTTTAAATCATAATATGGTAAATCGTTATTCATAACATACATAAATTCGGGAATCAAAAATGCAAATCCTAATTGAAAAAACATGACAGAAACCGTGCGTATTTGTTGATAGCGATTGTGCCTATATTTTAATATGAATTTAAAACCAAAGGCTAAAATAGCAACTGTGTATAGCGTTCCGTAAACAGACCATTGGCTTGCTTGTCTTCCGCTTAATAACTTACTTAAAGGATCGAATAAGCTTATTAAACCTGTGTTTTCAGCACCGTCAGTTCCTAATCCTAAATATTTTGGAAAGAAGTAAAGTACAATGTAAAACGTTGTTAGAATAACACCAACTATCCAGCCCCAAACACCCCTTGAAGAAATCGATTTAAACCAAACGCCATCATTTTTTATGCCTTCTAATTTAGTTAAATAGGCTTCTCTAGAATAGACAATTATCCCAACAATTATTAGCCCTAATGAAAGTGTTAAGAATAAACCTTCGTTGGGAAAATTTGTATTGAAAAGCGCAAGCGTTAAAATAAACAACCCAACAATTCCTATTGCCAATGCCACTTTTTGTTTGTTTGTAATGTCAACAGCATCAGGTTTTGCTAAAGACATACTATGATTTATTTTGTTGCTCATACTTGTTATGTTTAATTTTTTTAGACCTCACAGGTTTTTAAAACCTGTGAGGTCTAAAATGCGTATTATTGGTTTACAAATTGACTATTATATTTAAAGAGAATTGCGTTTTCAAACCTGGAATAAAACTCAGGATCGAAATTAGCTTCGGGCAGATGATTCATTACATAATCTACATCTCGTTTTTCGGTAAGCCACGTATCAAAGACCTCATGACGCATACGAATTCCAAAGGTGTTAATCCCCAAGAATTCGTTGGTGTTTTTATCATAACAAACTGTGATGCATTTTGTGTCGTCTTCATGTTTCCAATGGAAATGTGCTTCATTTTCTCGTGGTTTTGCAAACACCCAACCATAAGTTTGATATTCTATATCTAAAAATTTAGCAGAGTTAAACCAATGTCCGGGTTTGTATTGCATTCTATTTCCGCAAATGGTTTGTGCTACCGTTTCACCCATCATACGTCCTGTGTACCAAACGGCTTCAATAGGTTTGCGTCCATTGATACCTTCATGTTGTTCTGCACAATCGCCAATGGCATACACATCTGGAATGTTGGTTTCTAGGTAACGATTTACTTTTACGCCTCTTCCTGTTTCAATCTCGGAGTCTTTTATAAAACCGATATTTGGAGACACGCCTGCGGTTAGTCCAACTACATCACAAGCAATTTCTTCGCCTGTTTCTTGAATGATTATAGACTTTACTTTGCCATTTTCATCAGAAACTATTTCTTTTAGATTATTGCCTAAACGCAAATCTATATGATGGTTTTTTATATGTCTATTAATCATGGCACTTTCGCCTTCGGGTAAAACAGCATCCCAAAAACTATCTTCACGTACTAAAAAAGTAACAGGGATATTTCGAGAATTAAGCATTTCGGTAAGTTCAATTCCAATTAAACCACCGCCCACAATCACAGCTCTTTTACACACTTCATTATTTGGTGCATGCTTTTCTAGGTTTTCCAAATCTTGTTTATGGTACATGCCCATAACACCTTCACAATCTTGCCCTGGCCAACCAAATTTATTGGGTTTGCTACCAGTGGCAATAACTAATTTATCGTATTGAAGCACATCACCTTTAGCAAAATGAAGTGTTTTAGATTTTGTTTCAACAGTTTTAACGTAGTCTTTCTTAAGTTCAATTCTGTTCTTTTTCCAAAACCAATCTTCATAAGGTTTGGTGTGCTGGAATGTTAGATGTCCCATATATATGTACATCAGGGCTGTACGGGAGAAAAAATATTCAGTTTCCGCAGAAATAATGGTAATTTTTTTATCAGAAAGCTTTCTAATATGTCTAGCTGCGGTTACGCCTGAAATTCCATTTCCTATAATAACAATGTGTTCTTGCATAAATATTGGTGTTATGTGGTATTAGGTCGAAGCTAAAGATAAGAACTTAAT
>NZ_CAXBLF010000100.1:0-6326 GCF_963976535.1 uncultured Algibacter sp.
TAGACCTCACAGGTTTTGAAAACCTGTGAGGTCTTTGTTATCCTGAAAATGGCGAGTAGTTTATTTCTCAAAATTAATTTTTGTTAAGTATTTAATTAAAATAACTAAAAGATTCTCCGTCTTTTATGTTAAGTAAAGTTTCATAAATTAATTTAATTACGTTTTCAACATCTTCTCTATGCACCATTTCCACAGTAGTATGCATGTATCGCAACGGTAATGAAATTAAAGCAGAAGCAACACCGCCATTGCTATATGCAAAAGCATCAGTATCAGTTCCTGTGGCTCTTGATAAGGCAGAACGTTGAAAAGGAATTTTTTTAGCCTCAGCAGTTTCCGTAATTAAATCACGTAGTTTTTGTTGTACAGCTGGTGCATAAGCTATTACAGGACCTAGACCCATTTCTAAATGCCCCTCTTTTTTCTTTTCAATCATTGGCGTTGTAGTATCGTGAGTGACATCGGTAACTATGGCTACATTTGGTTTTATAGTGTGCGTAATCATTTCAGCACCGCGTAAACCTATTTCTTCTTGCACAGAATTGGTAATGTATAGTCCAAAAGGTAATGTCTTTTTGTTTTCTTTAAGTAACCGCGCAACTTCTGCAATCATAAAACCACCCATTCGATTATCCAAAGCACGACAAACAAATTTATCGCCATTTAAAATATGGAACTCGTCTGGATAAGTAATCACACACCCAACATGAACCCCCATTTTTTCAACTTCCTCTTTATCTTTTGCGCCAACATCAATCGTAATATTATCTGGTTTTGGCGCTTCTTCTTTTACTTTGCTTCTAGTATGAATTGCTGGCCAACCAAAAACGCCTTTTACAATACCCTTTTTGGTATGGATGTTTACAATTTTACTTGGTGCAATCTGGTGGTCGCTACCACCATTTCTTATCACATAAATTAATCCGTTATCTGAAATATAGTTAACATACCATGAAATTTCATCAGCATGTCCTTCAATAACTACTTTGTATTTTGCTTTAGGGTTTATAACACCAACTGCAGTTCCGTAAGTATCTGTAATAAATTCATCTACATAAGGTTTTAAATAATCCATCCACAGTTTTTGTCCGTCCCACTCATATCCAGTCGGGGCTGCATTATTTAAATATTTTTCTAAAAAGTCCATTGACTTTTTATTGAGTATGCTTTTTTTAGCCATAAGATTGTTTATTATTTTTTTTAGTCATTAAAAATTATGACTTCATTTTTTTACTGTATTTTGTAAAAATAACAGGATTTATTTAGTTTTTACTTGTCCTTGAAAAATAATTTGTAACAAAGTACGCAGTTTTAATACTAATTTGAAATAATATTTAACTTAAAGAAGAATCAAATGAAGCTAACCATTAACGATTTAACAAAAACTTACAAAAATGGCGTTAAAGCCATTGATAATTTAAACTTAGAAATAGGAACAGGAATGTTTGGATTATTAGGCCCTAATGGTGCTGGGAAATCCTCTTTAATGCGTACAATAGCAACCTTGCAAAGTCCAGATTCTGGTTCTATTCAGTTTGGAGATATTAATGTACTTGAAGATAAAATGGCACTTCGTAAAGTCCTGGGGTATTTACCGCAATCGTTTGGCGTGTATCCAAAAATGTCTGCTGAGAAATTACTTGATTATTTCGCAACCTTGAAAGGTGTAAGTTCAAAATTGGATAGAGAGGCTTTAGTAAAGGAAGTTTTAGAAATTACTAATTTGTATGATGTCAGAAAAAAATATGTTGCTGGTTATTCTGGCGGAATGAAACAGCGTTTTGGGATTGCTCAATTGTTATTAAATAACCCAAAGTTAATTATTGTTGATGAACCTACTGCAGGTTTAGATCCTGCTGAACGTCATCGTTTTTTAAATGTTTTACGAGAAGTTGGTACTAATTGTACCGTCATTTTTTCAACCCATATTGTAGATGATGTTAAAGAACTTTGTAATGAAATGGCTATTTTAAATGGCGGACGTATTTTACAACATACAACACCAATGGAAGCTACTGATGAAATTAAAGGACAAATTTGGACCAAAATTATCGAGCGTGACGATTTAGAAAGTATGGAAGCGGCTTATAATGTATTATCGTCAAATTACAACCAAGATAATACGTTAAATATTAGAGTGCATGCTACAGAAAAGCCAGCTGATGATTTTCAGTTAGCCAATCCACAACTAGACGATGTGTATTTTATTGCTTTAAAACAAGATGAACCAGTTCTTTCATAAAAGCGTTTAAATAACTAAAATAACACATATGTTTTCTACAATATTTTTTTACGAGTTAAAGTATTGGTTTAAAAAACCAGCTTTTTATATTTACGCTGCTATATTTTTTATTATAGGCCTGTTTTTTGCAGCAAGTTCTGCGGGTATTTTTGATAGTATTACGGTAACCACAGGGTCATCATCCATAGTGAATTCGCCATCTGGGATTAATGGTCTTTTTAATGGCATGGCTATTTTAATATTCTTTTTGTTTCCTTCAATTATTGGTGTTTCCATTTACAGAGATTTTAAAAGTGAAATGCATTCAATTTTGTACTCATATCCTTTTACAAAAGCGAACTACTTGTTTGCCAAGTTTTTTAGTGCCATTGTAATCGTTACCATTTTAGTTTTTATAATAGGTATAGCCTTATTTATTGGTTTTAGATTACCCGGAACAAATTCAGATATTGTTACCTCGTTTAGCTTTACATCATATTTTAGAGCCTATGCGGTATATATTTTGCCTAATGTATTATTATTTGGAGCTATTGTTTTTGGGGTAGTCACCTTCACCAGAAATATAGCTGCTGGTTTTATAACTGTGATATTACTGCTGTTTGTACAAGGGCTCATGGAGAGTTTATTATCGGATCCTGATAATAGATTTTTAGCGGCTATCTTAGATCCTTTCGGTTCTGCGGCTTCAAATTATTACACACGATATTGGACGGTTTCTGATAAAAACGAATTACAATTACCTCTAAAAGAGATTATTGTGTATAATCGTTTATTATGGCTAGGCGTAGCTTCTTTGGTGTTCGGATTGGTTTATAAATTTTTTGCATTTAGCCAAAACGCTATTTCAATTAATTTAAAAAAGCAAAAAGGAGAGCGTGCTACAAAAAGTAATTTTGGAGGTATTACTAGAATTAATTTACCTAAAGTGAGTTTTGATTACTCATTTGTTCAAAATTTAAAAACAACTTGGAAATTAGCTAATATAGATTTTAAATATATTGTAAAAAGCTGGCCCTTTTTAAGTATTGTATTGGTAGGGCTAATTATTATATTAATTGCATTATCCGAAGTAGGAAACCTATTTGGTACACAAACACTTCCTGTTACTTGGAAAATGTTAAATGGAGGCGCTGCTTTTACAATTGCCATTAATATCTGTACATTTTTATACGCAGGTATGTTAGTACACAGAGGTAAAATTGCCAATATGAATCATTTGGTTGATGTTACACCAACACCAAATTGGACGCTCTTTATGTCAAAATTTATTGCCCTCGTAAAAATGCAATTGGTTTTATTGGGAGTAATTATGTTATCAGGTATATTATTTCAAATCTATAAAGGTTATTTCGATTTTGAAATCATACATTATATTAAAGAACTTTTTGGATTAAGATTAATCAACTACGCCATTTGGGCATTTTTAGCGCTGTTTATACAAACGATATTTAGAAACCCATATTTAGGTTTATTTGTTTTAATTGTGCTTTCTATTGGTATCCCTTTACTGAGATTTGCAGGTATTGAACAAGCTATCTTTAAGTATAACGAAGGACCAGGTTTCCAATATTCTGATATGAATGGTTACGGAAATTCTTTTTCTAGATATTTTGCTTACAAAGTATATTGGTTATTTGGTGGCCTAATGTTAATGGTGCTAACCGCTTTATTTTGGGTAAGAGGTTTACCGCACTCCTTTAAAGAACGTTTATCAATAGCCAAGTCGCGATTTAAAGGGTTGGTAGTTGTAGGATTTGCTATTTTTCTAGTTGGTTTTTTATCGTTAGGTTTCACAATTTATCATGAAAATAATATTGTAAATGAACGAACATCTTCAAAAGAACAAGAGCTTAGAACTGTAAAATGGGAGAAGACTTATAAAAAATATCAAAATAAACCACAACCTCGTATTGTATCCGTAAAAGCTAATATGAATATTTATCCGAAAGCACTTAATTTTGAAGCTGATGGTAAATACGTAATGGTTAACAAAACCAGTGTGACAATTGATAGTATTTTGTTAAATCATAATAAATATCCAAGTACATTTAAGTTTAATAAAGACATTGATTTAGTTTCTGAAGATACTATCTATAATTTCGATATTTATAAACTGAAACAAGCGTTACAACCAGGTGATAGTTTAGAACTTGAATTTACGGTTAAGAATAAACCAAATACTTGGTTAAGAAAGAATTCGCCTGTATTAGCCAATGGAACATTTATAAATAACTCGTCTATTTTTCCTTCTTTAGGTTATAGTGGCGGCGAATTAACCGATAATAAAACCCGAGAAAAATACGATTTACCTCCAAACGATTTAAAGCCGCATCCATCTGATTCTACGGCACTTGGTAATACGTATATATCTAAAGATTCCGATTGGATCGATTTTGAAGCTACGGTTAGTACTTCTGAAGATCAGATAGCTATCGCGCCAGGGTATTTGCAAAAAGAATGGTTAGAAAACGGACGTAAATATTTCCATTACAAAATGGACAGTAAAATATTAAACTTTTACGCCTTTAATTCTGCTAGATATGAAGTAAAGAAAGATAAATGGAAGGCTGTAAACTTAGAAATTTATTACCATAAAGGGCATGAGTATAATTTAGATAGAATGATGGCCGGCATGAAAGCATCTTTAGATTATAACTCTAAAAACTTTAGTCCGTACCAGCACAAACAAGCTCGAATTATTGAATTCCCAAGAACAGGCGGTTCTTTTGCACAATCGTTTCCAAACACCATTCCGTTTTCTGAGGGGGTTGGTTTTATAGCTGACGTTGATGACACTGAAGAAGGTGGTGTAGATTATCCGTTTGCCATTACGGTACACGAAGTAGCACATCAGTGGTGGGCCCATCAGGTAATTGGTGCCGATGTTTTAGGAGCAACCATGCTTTCTGAAAGTTTATCAGAATATGTGTCGTTAAAAGTGCTTGAGCACCAGCAGGGTAAAGGTAAAATGCGTAAATTTTTAAAGAAAGCCTTAGATGATTATTTAACGCAGAGAACTTTTGAAAAGAAACGAGAAAAAGCATTAATGTATAATGATGGCCAAGGTTATATTCGCTATCAAAAAGGATCCTTAGTGTTTTATGCACTTAGTGATTATATTGGAGAGGATGTTTTAAATGGAGCATTACAGAAATATGTTGAAAAAGTAAAGTTTCAATATCCACCTTACACCACATCAATAGATATGGTTAATCATATTAAGGAGGTAACACCAGATTCATTACAATATACTATTAATGACATGTTTGAGACCATTACATTTTATGAAAATAGAATTAAAGAGGTAACGTCTACGGAGCTGGATAATGGTAAATATCAATTAGATATTGAATTTGAAGTAAGCAAATACAGAAATGATGAAAAAGGGAAAAAGTTTTATGGAGATAGCCTATCTTATAAAACAGAAGATATGAGAAAGCCTATTTTATCTGTACCATTAGCAGATTATATTGATATTGGTGTTTTTGCTGAAGAAGAAGATGAAGAAGGGAAAATGAAAGAAATTGAACTCTATTTGAAGAAACATAAAATTACAGAAATCAATAACAAATTAACTATTATAGTTGATAAAGAGCCTATTGAAGTGGGTGTTGACCCTTATAATAAGCTTATTGATACAAACTCTAACGATAATAGAAGACGATTATAAAAACGATCTTAATAAAAGCGAAAACCCACTTACATATTTTGTTTGTGGGTTTTTTTTATGGTTAACGAAAATTTGTTTTCTCATCATATAAAATAACCGATTAAATTAGTTTCTATTTCATTTTTTAGTACATGACAAAATTTAGAATAGAACTGTAATTTGCACACAAATAGCGTATTACGGCTTTTTCGTTACAAAGATCTGGCAGGTTTTTAAAACCTGTCAAGTCTTTGTTATCCTGAAAATGGCGAGTAGTTTGGTTCTCAAAATTAATTTTTGTCATGTACTAAAATTTCCTTTATACTCCAATATAATATGCAACCATAACTACAGCTATGCTTAAAGTTTCTATTTCATCTTAAGATAATAGAACTTAAATTTATTATCAATCATTTTAAAATTTATTTGGGATCA
>NZ_CAXBLF010000101.1:0-6057 GCF_963976535.1 uncultured Algibacter sp.
ACATGAAACATATAAATATATATCATAAAATAGCTGCTTTGTTAAGTATAATCATACTGTCTTTTCAAAGTAACGCTCAACAAGATGCTCAATTCACTCAATATATGTACAATATGAGTGTAATAAATCCTGCTTACGCTACTGCGGAAGAAGGTATATTAAACTTAGGAGGATTATACAGAACACAATGGGTAGGTTTAGAAGGCGCCCCAAAAACAGGAAGCTTTTTTGCCCACACACCTATTAACGATAAAATTGAGATGGGAATTTCATTCACCAATGATAATATTGGAGATGTAGTAAATGAAAATAACTTATTTGCAGATTTCGCTTATGTATTACCAGTAGGTATAGAAAGTAAAATATCCTTTGGTATAAAAGCTGGAGTAACACTTTTCGATACTAATTTTAATGGGTTTCAATTGCAATCAGGAGGCGCAAGCACAGACCAAGCTTTTGATGAAAACATAAGTAGAGCATTTCCAAATTTAGGAATTGGTGCTTTCTTTTTTACCGATACTTATTATTTAGGATTATCGGCACCAAATATGTTATCGACTAAACATCTAGAAAATGAAAACGGCATAAAAGCAACTGGTGTTCAAAATGTACATTACTTCCTTACCGGCGGATATGTTTTTGATATTGATCAAAATGTAAAACTAAAACCCGCATTTATGGCCAGAGGTGTAAAAGGTGCTCCGTTAGCATTAGATATTACAGCAAATGTATTGATTAATGAAAAACTTGAAGTAGGATTAGGTTATCGTTTAGATGATGCTATGAGTGCTTTGGTAAATTTCAGAATTACACCAGAGCTTAGAGTAGGTTATGCCTATGATTATACAACTACTAATTTAGGAGATTTTAATTCTGGGTCGCACGAAATATTCATTTTGTTTGATGTCGATTTATTCGGATTTAAAAGCGGTTACGATCGTTCACCAAGATTCTTCTAACATTTAATAATTGGAAAACATGAAAAAATATACATACATAATTGCAGGCCTTTTATTAGTTAGTGGAATGGCTCATGCACAAAAGAAAAATTTAAAGCGCGTTAATAAGCTTTTTGAAATGAGAGCTTATAAAGATGCCGCCGAAATTTACGAAACTAAAGAGCGCAACCAAGAAGTGCTTCAAAATTTAGGAGACAGTTATTATTATAATACCAGTCTTCAAAAGGCGATTAAAACCTACAGGGAGTTATTTGTAGAGTATGGCGATTCTATAGATATTGAATATCATTTTAGATTTGCTCAAGCATTAAAAGGCGTTAAAGAATACAAAGATGCCGATAAGCATTTAAGAAGGTATTATAATAAACCAGTTAATACCCTTGCTTTTATAAAACAAAACGGTAAAACCACACCACATACGTTCAAATTAAAACAGATAGAAAATAAAAATTCTAGTAGTGATTTTGGTTTGTCGTTTTATGGTGATAATAAAGTCGCTTTTGCTTCTGGAAGAAATTCTGAAAACCCATCTTATTCATGGAATAATCTTCCGTATCTAGATTTGTATAGCGCAACACTAACAAGTCAAAATGTTTTAGAAGATATTCAACCATTTTCAGATGCGATTAATACAAGTTCCCATGAAAGTAACGCGGTGTTTACCAAAGATGGTAAAACGATGTATTTTAATAGAACAAATACAACGCGTAAAAAAACAGATGAAGAACGAATAGCGCATGTCAAAATTTATAAAGCTGAATTGGTAGATAGTGTATGGACTAATGTTACCGCATTGCCATTTACATCAAACGCATATAGTACAGAACATCCAGCTATAAGTAAAGACGAAAAAACACTGTACTTTGCTAGCGATATGCCAGGGACTTTTGGAAGTTTTGATATTTACCGAGTTTCTATTAATGATGATGGCACCTACAGTGAGCCAGAAAATTTAGGAGAAACAATCAACACCAAACATAGAGAACAATTTCCATTTATTAGTGAGTTTAATGTATTGTACTTTTCTTCGATTGGGCATCTTGGTTATGGCGGATTAGATGTATTTAGAAGCAATATGGTAAATGATGCATTTGATACACCAGTAAACTTAGGAAACTCGATAAATAGTAATCTAGATGACTTCGCTTATGTTGTGAGAGAAAAGAATAATAATGGCTATGTGTCTTCAAACAGAACAGGTTACGATAGATTATTTGGTTTTGCACGAGAACAAAACCCTTTAACCATGTACCAAGTTGAAGGTATTGTTCAAGATTTAAATAGCAAAGCATTATTAGGCGGATCGTTAGTAACATTGTTTGATGAATCTGACACTGTAATTCAAGATGCAATTGTTGGCGATGATGCGTATTACATTTTCAAAATAGAACCTAATAAAAAGTATAAAGTTAGAGGAACTAGAAAAGCATATATTCCACAAGACGTGGAGTTCTCAACCGATAGTAAAGGAAAAGTGCAACATGATATTTATTTGTCTTTAGAATCTTTTGCTGATGCTGAAGAGCGTGTCAAAGAAAAAGATGATGGAAATGTACAAGTCGAGTTAGATAAAATCTTTTTCGATTTTGATGCAGCTATCATTCGTAAAGATGCTGCAACTACTTTAAACGTATTAGTTGATTTAATGAAGAAATATCCATCTATGGAAGTTGAAGTATCTGCACATACAGATGCTCGCGGACCAGATGAGTACAACTTAAACTTATCGAAAAAACGTGCCGCTTCAACGCTTGAATATTTAGTGAGTCAGGGCATTGAAAGAAATCGACTAAAAAGTATTGGCTATGGCGAAATGCAACCACTTAACGCGTGTGTTAAAGAAGGAATTTGCGATGATAGAGAATATGATATTAACCGACGCTGTGAGTTTACAATTTTGAATTAGAATTCCTGCTGAGGTAGGAATCTCATAATAAATAACCAAAAACCTTTAATCAACCAAATTTTTTTGAAAAGCCTTTCCTCCCGATAGCTATCGGGATTGAAAGGCTTTTTTATGCTGAATTTATTTCAGTATGCTTATATTTGAATATAAATAAACAATTTTATGTATTTTTAAAATAGATAAAGAAAATCTCATAATAAATGATCAAGTTTTGGATTATAACTGTAAGTATATTTTTAATTATAACTTACTTTTTGCATAAAGCGTTTTATAAGCGAGTTAGAGGCAATATACAAATGAAGAAAAAACTATACAGCATATATTATTGGGAAGGTTTGGTTGGCTTGAGCTCATTATCAACATTGGTATTATTGCTTATTTTGAAATCAACCAAGCTTATAACTTTTTAAATCTTGTCATTCCTTCGCGTAAAGGAATCATTTTTTATATTATTCAAATTGAAACTAAATGTCTCCCTGAGCGCAGTCGAAGGGTCTCTTTAATATGAACGAAAACCTAGATACAACCGACGAAAATTTTTCACCCGAAGAATTAGATGTAGAAAGAAAGTTAAGACCCTTGTCATTTGATGATTTTACGGGTCAGGATCAAGTGCTTGAAAACCTTAAAATTTTTGTTCAAGCGGCAAACTTAAGAACAGAAGCTTTAGACCATACGTTGTTTCATGGGCCTCCAGGATTAGGGAAAACAACCTTAGCTTATATTTTAGCTAACGAATTAACAGTTGGTATCAAAGTAACATCTGGTCCTGTTTTAGATAAACCAGGCGATTTAGCAGGGTTACTTACAAATTTAGAAGAACGAGATGTCCTGTTTATTGATGAAATTCATCGATTAAGCCCAATAGTTGAGGAGTATTTATACTCAGCCATGGAAGATTATAAAATCGATATTATGATTGAATCTGGGCCAAATGCACGTTCGGTACAAATCAATTTGAATCCGTTTACTTTAGTTGGAGCAACAACACGTTCTGGTTTATTAACAGCACCCATGCGTGCACGTTTTGGTATTCAAAGCAGACTGCAATATTATAAAACCGATTTACTTACAACTATTACACAACGAAGTGCCGAAATTTTAGATGTTCCCATTTCCATGGAAGCCGCTATTGAAATTGCGGGCAGAAGTAGAGGAACACCAAGAATAGCCAATGCATTGTTACGTCGTGTTCGAGATTTTGCACAAATAAAAGGTAATGGAAGTATCGATATTAAAATAGCAAAATTTGCACTTGAAGCGCTTAATGTAGATGCACACGGATTAGATGAAATGGATAATAAAATTTTAACCACCATCATTGAAAAATTCAAAGGTGGCCCTGTTGGAATTTCTACCATTGCAACAGCAGTAAGTGAAAGCCCTGAAACTATAGAAGAAGTTTACGAACCGTTTTTAATACAACAAGGTTTTATTATGCGAACGCCTCGTGGACGTGAAGTTACAGAACAAGCATATAAGCACTTAGGAAAAGTTAAAGGACGAACGCAGGGTGGATTGTTTTAGATTAAATTTTGCAATGATGTCAGGCTGAGCGCAGTCGAAGCCCTTAAAAGCTCCAATAATGAATTTTTACTACGTATATATTTTAACATGTTCTGATGAATCTTACTATACAGGAATAACAAATGATTTAGAAAAAAGGTTTAACGAACATCAATTTGGATTTAACAAAGAATCATATACTTATAACAGAAGACCATTAATATTAGAATTTCATTAAGAATTTAATGATGTTTTACAAGCCATTTATTTTGAAAAGAAAATTAAAGGATGGACAAGGGCTAAAAAACAAGCGTTAATAAATGGAAATTTTGATATGTTACAGATACTTTCTGAATGTAGAAATGCTACTCATTATAAATATAATAATTAGTTAAGTTTGCACTTCGACTGCGCTCAGTGTGACAACTAGTATAGTTTAAAATTAAAACTGGATGTCAGGCTGAGCGCAGTCGAAGCCCTTAAAAGCTCCAATAATGAATTTTTACTACGTATATATTTTAACATGTTCTGATGAATCTTACTATACAGGAATAACAAATGATTTAGAAAAAAGGTTTAACGAACATCAATTTGGATTTAACAAAGAATCATATACTTATAACAGAAGACCATTAATATTAGAATTTCATTAAGAATTTAATGATGTTTTACAAGCCATTTATTTTGAAAAGAAAATTAAAGGATGGACAAGGGCTAAAAAACAAGCGTTAATAAATGGAAATTTTGATATGTTACAGATACTTTCTGAATGTAGAAATGCTACTCATTATAAATATAATAATTAGTTAAGTTTGCACTTCGACTGCGCTCAGTGTGACAACTAGTATAGTTTAAAATTAAAACTGGATGTCAGGCTGAGCGCAGTCGAAGCCCAATAGGATTAATGAATTCAAAATCTAAATACTCTACATTAATAAAAACCGAAGCCAAACGCCTCGGTTTTTTATCTTGTGGCATAAGTAAAACCGAATTTTTAGAAGAAGAAGCACCTCGTTTAGAAAAATGGTTAAATAACAATATGCATGGGCAAATGCAATACATGGAAAACCATTTTGATAAACGTTTAGACCCGACAAAATTGGTTGAAGGTTCAAAAAGTGTGGTGTCCTTATTGTTGAATTATTTTCCTTCAGAAGAACAAAATCAAGATAGTTTCAAGCTATCCAAATATGCCTACGGAACCGATTATCATTTTATTATTAAAGACAAATTAAAATCTTTGCTCCATTTTATTCAAGATGAAATAGGCGATGTACATGGTCGTGCCTTTGTAGACTCAGCACCTGTGCTTGATAAAGCCTGGGCTGCTAAATCTGGCTTGGGTTGGATTGGGAAGCATAGTAATCTATTAACGCAACAAGTGGGCTCTTTTTATTTTATAGCTGAATTAATTATCGATTTAGACTTAGAATACGATTCTGTAACTACAGATCACTGTGGTTCATGCACTGCTTGTATCGATGCCTGTCCGACCGAAGCGATAACAGAACCTTATGTGGTAGATGGTAGTAAATGCATTTCATATTTCACCATAGAATTAAAAGAAAATATCCCTTCAGAATTTAAAGGAAAAATGGATGATTGGATGTTTGGTTGTGATGTTTGTCAAGATGTGTGTCCTTGGAACCGGTTTTCAAAACCGCATAGCGAACCTTTATTTAATCC
>NZ_CAXBLF010000102.1:0-6002 GCF_963976535.1 uncultured Algibacter sp.
AATTGCTAATTGCTTTTGTGCTTCTTCTCTAACTTTAGCAATAGAATCATTTTTTCTTTTTTCGGCAAATATTTTATCCTGCTCTTTAATAACTTGAGCAATGGAATCTTTTTTTGCTTGTACAATACGCTGTTTCCTTTGTTCTTCTTTGGCTTTTGTAATAGAGTCGTTTCGCTTTTTTTCTAACAACTTTCTTTTTGCTTCATATTCAATTTTTGCAATAGAATCTATACGTTTCTGTTCTATTAATTGCTTCTCTTCTTCAGCTTGTCTTAAAATGGCGTCTGCCTTTTCTTGTTTTTGCTCTCTTTCTTGAATTGCTTTATCTCGTTGCTCTTCTTCATGATTAAAATATAAATCCATCATTTGTTCATTCACAAATAAATATTGGTCTTTAACGAAACCAACGAAATCTTTATATTTAATTTTATAGGTGTAGTTGCCTAAATAGCTAGTTACTAGGCATTTTTCATTCTCTTTAAATTCAGCAATAGTTTGAGATGCCTTAGTTGAAGTTTGATATAGGTTTCCGTCTTGAGAAAACTTAGTTGCAATACTGGCTTCTTGTCCAAATAGATTTATAGCGAAGCTAAGAAATATTATTAATGGATAAATATGTTTAACCATGGGTGTGCGATTTGTGGGGGCTTTTGTATTAATGTGCTAATGTAATATATGAAAATTTCAAAACACAAAAATTAAGCCGAAATGCTAATTTTAACCTATCAATCTAACGCATTTCTAGTTACAAACCATCTCCAACCAATAATTGCCATTTGCAATTTAGTGGCTTTGGCTAAATCTAATTGTTTTTTAGAATAACTGGGTAAGACTAATTTATTAACCTTTGCTAGTAATTTGAAAACTTCTTTTTTCACTTTTATGTTTTATTAAAGGACAAAAATAGTAAAACTTATTCTAGACTAAGTTTTACATGCTTTTTGGTTCAAATAATTGAAATAATAAATAGTATCAAGAATAGTATCATGTCAATTACAATTTTGGCAAGTATTATCATGTTTTAAGGTTTAAAGGTTAGTAAATAAGATTAGTTATATCAATGTTTTTTGAAGATATATATATACTAATATGTTCACCAAACGATTTCATGAAAATCGATGATTTTGATTGCTGATTTGTAATCAAAAAGATGTAATTGATTTCGATATTTATATGCCACTCTTAAATAAAGTTTCAATTTGTAATTAATAATTTAATTTATAGTACAAATTTGTAATAATTATAAGGTGTTTTTTAGAAGTTATTTAAACTTCAAGGGGTATTTTGCTTTTGAAATATAGATTTTAGTATGTTTCATCATTTTAGGAATTGTAAAAACAAAAAAAAGACGCTCAATTAAGAGCGTCGTTTTAATTAATAAAATTTTATATTTTTTACTAACTAATTTTTGGTTGTAATTTCAACAACACCATTTTTAGCTTTGTCTCCATACTTTTTAAGAGCTGCATCTCCTTTTAACACATTCACGGTTTTAATATCGTCACTATCTAATGTTTTAATGTCTTTTCCATCAACGATTTTTCCATTAATTATAAACAATGGTTCAGTACCATCATCAGTTTTAATAACAATTTTTTTACTGTCATTTTCTTTACCAATAGTTTTTACTTTGTAAGCTTTACCATGTTTGTTTTTTTTAACAATAATAATATCTTCTTCCTCATTAACACCATCATTATCTACAATAATTTCCACAACTCCATCGTTTTCTCCGTTTTTAATTACTTCAACTTTTTTAATGCGCTTAGTAAGCGTGTTTTCATCTTCATCATCAGTTATAAAATGAACAGAATCACCTTCAAGTTTAAAAACATTATGTTGGCCATCATCAGAAATAAAAATAGCTTTAGTACCCTTTCCAGATTTTTTTACTTTATGAACACGGTCACCGTCTTTAATAATATAGGTCACCACATTTTTTTTCATGATACCGTTTCCAATAGAAATATTTTTACCATTTTTACCAAATGAAATTCTTATTGGAGCTATACCTTCATCAGAGCTTATTTGATAATTAGCATTAGAGTCTTTCGAATAAGCATCAATTTTAATTGCAATTATTTCATCATTGGCATTTCGTTTAACACCCTTAAACTTTAATGTTATGTCTTTGTTTTTTACTTTTTCTGTGAGTTTATCTAAATCGGTATCAGAGGTTGTTTTAGTAATAATATATTCTACTAATTCTTTATCTGCATCAAGGTTTGATTTATAATTATTAACTGGTGGTATTTGTAAATTTGCCTTTTTATTTGAGTTTGTCTTAACTATGGGTTTTTCATTAATTTCAAATTCTCTAGATTCTAAAACATCTAAAATAGTATTTGGAAGTATATCATTTACTGGTTCATGTTTTTCAACATACATTTCTTTAGTATTAAAACTCATTAGAAATATCGCTAGTAATGGTATAACTAGTGCATATTTAAATTGATTAATTTTCTTTGATTTTGATTTTTGTAACATAACGATTCGTTTTTTGATTAATGAATTATAAAAATTGTTGCTTAAAGCCAATTGATGAGATGGCGCACTCGTTTTAAGTAAAGTATATTGATATGCTTTTTTACACACAGCGTTATTTACCGTATCATGATCTGCTAGGAATTCTAAATTTTGTTTTAAATCTTTCTTATATAGCCATATAAACGGATTAACCCATAGTACAATACATGCTAAATGTGTTAATAAAATATCCATGCTATGGTATTGATTTACATGCACTTTTTCATGAGCAATAATCTGTTCCAACTCTGTATTATTAAATTTTTCAGGATTGAAAACAATCCACCTAAAAAATGAGAACGGAGAAATATTAGCTTGTGTTTTTACATAAGTATATTTACCACGTTTATCTTTTTTATGTCGCATTATAACTAATGCCAAAGAAGTAACCTGAATAAGAAACCTTGTAAAAAAGAACGTAACACCTAAGCCATAGACTATCATAACATAATCTGACATTTCTAATCCAGAATTAGCGGGATTTGTTGCGTTTTCAAACGTAAAGTTTGATACATCAACAGGTATATATTCAATATAAATTGGAATAACAACCATCGGGATAGTCAAAGAAACTAACAACCCAACCAACAAAAACCATCTGTTACACCTAAAAAACGTATCACGTTGTAATAGTAGTTTATAAAACATGTAAAAAACAGCAATAACGGCACTCGCTTTAAGTAAATATTCCATGGTTATTTGTTTTTTTCAATTAAAGCAATAATCTCTTTTAACTCCTCAACACTTATTTTTTCTTCTTTTGCAAAAAAGGACACTACATTTTTATAAGAGTTGTTAAAATAATTGTCAATAGCCATATTCATAAACCGCTTTCTGTAATCTTCTTTTTTAACAATAGGGTAGTATTGGTGTGTTTTTCCATAGGCATTATAAGCTACATAGCCTTTGTCTTCTAAGTTTCTAATAATTGTAGAAAGCGTATTATAATGCGGCTTTTCATCTTTAATTTCTGCAAGCACATCCTTCACAAAAGCCTTTTCAAGCTTCCACAAAATATGCATAATTTCCTCTTCTTTATTTGTTAATTTCTCCATAGAAAATTATTTTTTTCATTCCCGTGTAGGCGGAAATCTCATTATTTTATTTCTTATTACAAACCTATAACTATTTTTGTAGTTATACAACTATAACAGTAGTTATTTAACTAAATTTTAAGTTTTCAAAAAAACTTTTCGCTTTTCACCTTTCACTTTTCACTTTCATTTATCTTCGCAAAAAAATATATTTATGAGTATCCTTTGGGTTATCCTTGGTTTTATTTTGTTAGTAGTAGGCGGTGAGTTTTTAGTGCGTTCCTCTGTAGCATTGTCATTTAAGTTCAATATCTCTAAAATGGTTATTGGTATGACGGTGGTGTCATTTGCAACCTCGGCTCCAGAATTGTTGGTAAGTTTACAGGCGGCCTTGTCAGGTTCTCCAGCAATCGCTATTAATAATGTAGTAGGATCTAATATTGCTAACATAGGTTTGGTGCTAGGTATAACAGCTATGGTAGGTTCTATAGCCGTAGATAAATCGTTTTACAAGCTTAATTGGCCAGTGATGATGGTGTTTTCCATTGTGCTCTATTATTTTTTGAAAAACGACAACGTTTTAACAGCGATTGAAGGCGGTATTTTATTTACTGGTTTAATAACATTCTTATTTCTATTAATTAGAAACACAAAAAAGGATAGTGTAGTAGAAGATGTAGACGATGCTTTATCAACAGTTTCTAACTTTAAAATTGGTTTATGGTTATTAATAGGAGCAGTAGCGCTTTATTTTGGTAGTGAATGGCTTGTTTTTGGTGCTAAAGAAATTGCGATGGCAGTAGGTGTTAGTGATGCTGTAATAGGTGTTTCTTTAATTGCGATAGGTACTAGTGTTCCCGAGTTAGCAGCTTCAGTTATTGCTGCGGCAAAACAAGAAAAAGCAATTTCGTTAGGGAATTTAATAGGCTCAAATATATTTAATATTGGATCGGTTTTAGGTTTAACAGCTATGGTGACACCAATTCGTGTCACCGAACCACAAATTTTATCGAGCGATATTTTTTGGATGCTTGGTTTTTCAGCAGTTTTAATTCCTTTAATATTTTTACCAAAACGTTTTCAAATTAGTAGAGTTAAAGGTTTCTTTTTAGTTATTGGTTACGGTATTTTTATGTTCTTGGTGTTTACACATGGTAAGCTTTAATTTGCAATAAATTCACTTCTCATTCCTCGCTCTTTTTGTCTGTTACCACTTGGTGATGTAGATAATTGCTTGACTTTCTCATAAAAAAACGATATCTTCGTTTAACGCTTGATAAAAAACATTGAAACGATTTTTTATCAGTGAATCAGTTGGCATTAATATACTCAACCATAAAAAAAGCACTAAATTTCTTAACTTTAACTAATCATTCGTTCTTAAATTTCTTCGATATACGAACCAATAAATATCTCCAACTATGTATAGTTTTATTATTAATTTCTTCCTGTAAAAATGAAACACAAACTAAAGTTAATTCTGAAATTAAAGTTGTAGAAGAGATCAAACCTCAACATACACTAACTAAAGACCAAACACACAATAAATTTAGCAGCACTATTGAACCTATATTGAGAGTGAAATCTGGTGCTATAGTTGAAGCGTTTACGGAAGATGCATTTGATGAACAATTCAATATAAACTCTACAGTTGAAGATCTTAAAAATTTTAATCTAGACCTTGTGCATCCTCTTACTGGACCTGTTTATGTTGAAGATGCAAAGCCAGGAGATGTTTTAAAAATCACTTTACATGAAATTGAGGTTGGCGATTGGGGCTGGAATGCTATTGTTCCTGGATTTAGTTTTGTTGCAGATTCTATTGAAGGATCATATTTAAGAACTTATAAATTAGGAAAAGATGTTACTCATGTAAATTTTAAAGACAATATTAGACTTGAATTAAACCCATTCCCTGGAGTTATGGGAGTTGCACCAGCAACCACAGAATTATTGTCTACCATTCCACCAAGAGCCAATGGAGGAAATATGGACGATCCAAACATGACTAAAGGTACTACAGTATATTTTCCAGTTTTTGTTGAAGGTGGCTTATTTTCTATTGGTGATGGGCATGCTTAACAAGGTCATGGTGAAGTTTGTGGTACTGCTATAGAAGTTCCTTTACGTGTAATTTATGAAATTGAATTAGTAAAAAACAAAACCATAAAAGAGCCTCAATATGAAACTGACGATTATTATGCAACAACAGGTTTTGGAACAACTATAGATGAAGCAGCTAAAAAAGCCACATTATACATGATAGATTATTTGATGACTGAATATAAACTTACTCAGTTAGAAGCTTACGCTCTTTGTTCTTTATCTGGTGATTTAAAAATTGCTGAAACTGTTGATGTTCCTCATATGCTAGTGACTATGCATATATCCAAAAATATTTTTGAAGATGATAAGAAAGATTAGTTTCACTAATTATACACA
>NZ_CAXBLF010000103.1:0-5388 GCF_963976535.1 uncultured Algibacter sp.
AAAGAAAGTCATTTTTTAATTTTACCTTCAAAATCTGAAGGTTGGCCAAAAGCAGTGGCAGAAGCTATGTTTTTTGGAGCAATTCCAATTGCAACTTCAATTTCATGTGTGCCATACATGCTTGGTTATGGCAATAGAGGCGTTTTAATAGATCGAGATTTAAAAAAAGCAGTAGAGACTGTTCGATTGTGTTTAGATGATTCTGAGCGATTAAAATTGATGTCTATTAAGGCTTCGCAATGGTCTCAAAAATATACTCTAGATGTGTTTGAATCTGAAATCATTAAATTATTGAAAGGCTAATGAGAGTGTTACAATTAATAGATTCTTTAGAGGCTGGTGGTGCAGAACGTGTAGCGGTTAATTTGGCTAATGCATTATCAAGTAGAATTGCTGGCGCTTTTTTATGTACGACAAGAAAGGAGGGGTTATTAAAAGAAAGTATATCCAGCGATGTTGGTTATTTGTTTTTAAACAAACAAAAAACTATCGATTTAAAGGCTATTAAATCTTTAAATGCATTTGTGAAAGAGAATAATATTGAGATTATTCATGCACACTCAAGCTCATTTTTTTTAGCAACTATCGTTAAGATTTTAAATGGAAAAGTGTCTGTTATCTGGCATGATCACTACGGGAACAGTGAGTTTTTGAAAAACAGAAAGCATCGTGTTTTGAAATTATGCTCAAAATATTTTTCACATGTATTTAGTGTGAATAAGGTTTTGGAGATTTGGGCGACACAAAAACTTAAAATAGAAAACGCAACTTATTTACCTAATTTTGCTACTATTGATCAAAATCTGTCGGTTACAAAATTAAATGGTGTTTCAGGCAATCGTGTCGTCTGTTTGGCTAATTTAAGACCTCAAAAAGATCATTTCACATTAATTAATGCATTTAAGAGTGTGGTTGAGTTATATCCAGAATGGACATTGCATTGTGTGGGAAAAGATTTTAATGACGATTATTCTAAAAATGTAAAATCTAAAATAGCAGCAAAAGGTTTAAGTGAGTCTGTGTTTCTATACGGAAGCAAACCAGATGTTTATAATATTTTAAGTCAGTGTGAAATAGGCGTGTTATCTTCAAAATCTGAAGGATTACCAATAGCGCTATTAGAGTATGGTTTGGCAAATTTAGCGGTAATTGCAACAAACGTAGGTGAATGTGAAAAGGTTATTTTGAATAATGTTAATGGTCTGTTAGTTAATTCTTTGGATGTAAAAATGTTTTCAAAAACTTTAAGTATATATATTCAGAATATAACATTACGAAATGAGCATTCAGGTCGCTATAAAAAGTATATTCAGGAAAATTTTTCTGAGGAAGCGCAATTAGAAATTATTTTAAAAATCTATAAAAGCTGTATCAGGTAATTTGAAAAACTTCAACTATATAAAACTTATTGGTCTGCATATCCTTATTGGGATTGCAATATATAGTTTAGAAGTGCTTTCAAAAGTATATCTTCTAGTAATTTTCGTGTATTTTTCAAATCGTATTTTTAAAAGTAAGCGATCTCAAAAAGCATTACAGGTTTTAATGGCCTGCAGCTATGTCGTTGGAGTTGAAGTTTTTTTAAGGATGACGGGAGGAAGCTTTCTCTATGAAACATCAAAATACTTAGTAATCCTTTTTAGTTTAATGGGCATATTTACTATTAAACTTAACCAACCTATTCCTTATATAGTTTACATTTTTCTACTTATCCCAGGTATTTTAGTAGCTGGTTTTAATATCACGGAGCAAACAACTATTAGAACGGCGATTGCTTTTAATTTAAGTGGTCCAGTAAGTTTAGGAATCGTATCTATTTTTACTTATAAACGTAAGTTAGCTTATGAAGATATGCATAAAGTATTGTTGGCTTTGGCATTACCATTATTAGCAACAACAACGTATTTGTTTTTGTACACGCCCAGTATTAGAGAAACAATTACTGGTACGGGCTCTAATTTTGCTGCTTCAGGTGGTTTTGGTCCAAATCAAGTATCAACAGTTTTGGGCTTAGGCATGTTTGTTTTTAGTGTTCGGTTTTTTATGCAATCACCTTCACTTTTTTTGAAAATACTTAATGGACTTATTGTTGCTGGTATTAGTTTTAGAGCTATCGTAACTTTTAGTAGAGGTGGTGTAATCACGGCTTTGTTTATGATAGTAGTATTTGTTTATTACTATTTTAGGAAAGTAAATGTTAAAGCAAAATTTAGAATTAGTAGGACCGTTTTTCTTTTCTTAAGTCTAGGTTTATTGATTTGGTTATTCTCTTCAATTCAAACTAGTGGTTTAATTGATAAACGATATGCTAATCAAGATGCCTTAGGAAGAGAAAAAAGAGATATTTCTACAGGTCGAGCGGATTTGGTTTCGTTTGAAATAGATGAATTTTTAAAAAACCCGATATTAGGAGTTGGTGTAGGGAAAATAAAAGAACTTAGGCAAAAAAGCGAAGGCATTGAAGCAGCTTCACATAATGAAATAAGTAGAATTTTATCTGAACATGGATTATTTGGGATGATAGCATTTTTAATTTTATTAATAACACCTTTACTTTTTCGAATACATAACAATTCAAATATTTTCTTTTATTCGTTCTATTTCTTTTGGTTTTTAACCATAAATCATTCATCTATGCGTATTGCGGCACCAGCCTTTATATATGGGCTTTGTTTGTTGGATATTCAATATAAAAATACTACTATTCGTAAAAAAAGAAGTAACCAAACTAAAAAATAATCAATACTCATAAGTAATTGAAAAACATAGTATATATAGGGAATAAATGGAATAAAAAAAGGAATGCTAACTTTACATCAATTGACTTGTTAGAACCTTTGTTTATCGATTGCGGCTATAAAGTATTCTCAGCCTCTGATAAGGAAAACATTTTTTTAAGGATGACAAATATGTTATGGATGTGTTTTAATTATAGAAATAAAGCTGATTATGTTTTAATTGATACCTACGGTACATTAAACTTTTATTACGCCTATTTTGTAAGTCAGTTTTGTAGAATTCTTAAATTAAAATATATGCCTATTCTACATGGCGGAAAGTTACCCATGAGATTAAAGAACTCTCCAATTTTGTCAAGGGCTATTTTTAAAAATGCCTTTATAAATATAGCGCCTTCAATGTATACAAAGTCAAATTTTGAAGCATTAGGTTTTAATAATATAATTTGCATTCCAAATTCAATTGAACTAAAAAATTATCCTTTTAAGAAACGTGTTTTTAATGATGTCAGGTTGCTTTGGGTACGTTCATTTTCAAGAATTTACAACCCATTGTTAGCTATAAAAATTTTGAAAGCTTTAAAAGATGAAAGTATTAATAGCAGACTTTGTATGGTTGGTCCCGACGGCGATGGAAGTTTAAAAGCAGCAAAAAAGTATGCAGATCAATTGGGAATTGAAGTTAATTTCACAGGGAAATTATCTAAACAGGAATGGATTAAGCTTTCAGAAGACTATAACATTTTCATAAATACAACAAACTTTGATAATATGCCAATTAGTGTTATTGAAGCCATGGCATTAGGTTTGCCAGTAGTGTCAACCAATGTTGGAGGCATGCCTTTTTTGATTGAAAACAATAAAAATGGTGTATTGGTTGAACCTGATTCAGTGGAAGCATTTGTTAAATCGATAAATAATATGGTTAGTTTTACTCAGAACACCACTATTTTAACCCAAGAAGCACGAGCCTGTATAGAAAACTTAGATTGGAAAGTTGTTAAAAAACAATGGATTAATGTCTTGAAATAATTTACGCTTAATAGATTTTACTTCCTATATTTATGGTCTCTCAATTTATCCCTTCAAATGTCTAATAGTAGTATTCATTTCAATATTTCTGAGCGTAAAATACTCTTGCGTGTTTTTGATGTACTTTCTATACTGTTAGTGCTATATTTTGTTAGTAATAGCTTTGATTTTGACTACTTCACACTAACAAAAGAAAAATGGGCGTGGGTATTAGTTCTCATTTTATACGTTTCCATTTTCGGAACCGTTTTTGAATTATACGATTTACAAAAGTCCAGTAAAATTGAGAAGATTTCAACGGGTATCGTTTTTACTGTTTCTACTACAGTTCTATTCTACCTTCTAACACCATTTTTTACACCAGTTTTACCAGATAACAGGTTGCAAATACTATTCTTTTATTTTGCAATTCTAATAGCTTTGTTTTTATGGCGAATAGCCTATATCACTTTTATTGTTTCTCCAAGATTTTATAAAAAAGTTTTAATTATTGGTGAAACTTCAAATATTGAAACCATTGTTGAAGCTTTTAAAAGTTCTGATCCTAATTATAAAATAGTTGGTTTTGTTAATTGCGAAGTAGATAAAATGGCTGCGGTAAAGTTTAATGCCATAAAGGAATACAGTCCCAATGATATTAGAGAAGTCATTAAAAAAGAAAATTTATCTGAAATTGTTGTGGCTAGTTATAGTTCTGAAAATATTACTTCAGAAATTTATTATACACTTATAAAGTTATTAGAAGAGGGTTTTCCAATCAATGAATACACTCAAGTTTATGAAGATTTAACGCAACGTATTCCAGTCCAGTTTGTTGGAAAAGATTTCTACAAATACTTCCCATTTAGTAGAAGTAATCAGAATAAACTGTATTTGTTTTTTCATCGTCTTTTTGATATTTTACTCTCGCTTATAGGGATTTTAATAGGAATTTTGTTTCTGCCAATTATCTTATTAGGTAATGTTATCGCTAATCGTGGACCTCTGTTTTATACGCAGGATAGAATAGGAAAAAACGGAAAAATTTTTAAAATTATTAAATTCCGTACCATGATTAAAAATGCTGAAAAATCTGGTGCCATGTGGGCTAAAAAAGGCGATGTTAGGGTTACTTCATTTGGAAAATTTTTAAGGTATGCAAGGCTAGACGAAATTCCTCAATTTGTAAATATTTTAAAAAGTGAAATGAGTTTAATAGGTCCAAGACCAGAGCGCCCGTTTTTTGTTAGAGAATTATCGCAGATGTTACCTTTTTATGAAACCAGACATATTGTGAAACCAGGTCTTACAGGTTGGGCGCAGGTAAAAACAAGATATGCTTCTTCAATTGATGACAGTTTACTTAAACTGCAATATGATTTATATTATATTAAGCACAGAGGCTTTTTTCTAGATATAAATATTATGATAAAAACCTTAAGTACTGTTATTTTCTTCAGAGGACAGTAATTCAGTAAACAGTATTCAGTAAACAGTGTTCAGCCTCAGTTTTCAGTTGTTTTCGTGTAGATTGTAGATATTCAATTCTTTTCAACTTTTAGAACAATCACTTTTGACTAATTTGTGTCTGGACGGAAACAGACGATTTTTATAATTTGAATTATTTTTGATGTCATTT
>NZ_CAXBLF010000104.1:0-5358 GCF_963976535.1 uncultured Algibacter sp.
GCGAGGATTTTCGTAAGCAGGCGAAAACCAAGCAATTAAATTTATACGGTGTTACCTTTTGTTATTTTTCAGTTCGAGAGTTTATAATTATTAACGAGGACAGAAGCAGATATGTGTAAAACTCGTTCTAATTCTCGAATCATTTCTACTGTCAGTCTTTTCTTTTTATTCAAGATTTCCGACACTCTGCTTTTTCCACCAATTACTCCAACCAAATCTTTCTGTTTAAGGTTCATTTCCTCCATTCGGATCTTAATTGCCTCAATTGGATCAGGTGATTCAATAGGATAGTTCTTATTTTCGTAATTGTCAATTAACAACGATAAAATCTCTGCTTCATCTCCTTCTTTTGAATTAGGAGTAGCATCAAAGATTAACTCAAGTCTTTCTAGAGCTTTGTTGTAGTCTTTTTCCGTTTTGATAGGTTTAATTTCCATAATTCAATATTTTAAATTGTGTCAGCGTCAATTTTATCATATTCAGCGTGAGTTCCGATAAATCGAATAAACGCCCATTGTCTGACATAGTTAAACTTTACAATAAGTCGATATGAGTTTCCTTTAATATTAAAAACCACTCTGCTATCTTTTAAGATACTTGCGTTGATATAGGTTTCTTTAACCTCGTTAGGAGAATTCCAGTTCGAATTTTTAGTAGTTTCGTGCCAAGTTTTTAGATATTGTTCCGAATCTGCGTGTTTCTCCCAAAATTCACGTAAAGTTTTTTTCGCTACTATTCGCTTCATATTTCATTATCTAATGCAAATATAGACTAATTGTTCTCAAAACACGAACTTTTGTTAGTTTTTTTAATAAAGGGTAACGCTCGGGATATGAAATCGTTTTTAATGTTTTATATCTGCCGCTAAGCGAAGTTATATTTTTTTTAAGTTTAGAATCAAGATAAACTGTATATAAAAACTCTCAAAAAATCAATCTATCCATGGTAAAGATAGAAATCAAAGTTTTATTTTTAAAAAGAATATTATTTAGAACGCTTTATATATGGTGGTTACTATTCGTCCTTTATTATTTTCTAGAATATACTCTCCAAGTTGTTGTTGGTCTTTAATTTTTAAATTAAACGGCGGTTCTAATAAATTAACACCGCTGTTTTGTTTTAGTCTAATCCCTTGTCCAGAGATAATGTCTTTGTTTGGAACAAAATTACCCAACGGTATATGTTCAGTTAGAATGATGTATTTATAAGCTGTTATTTTTTTTACCACTTTTTCGATATCATTATTAGACAAATGTTGTAACACCTGCCTTAATATAATGCAGTCTCCAGGCGGAAGCACATCTTTTGTAATATCCAAACAGTAAAACGCTAAGTTATCTTCTTGGTGTAAATTTTTGTTTCTATGAATAAGATTTTCAACAATATCGACAGCTATATATTTTCTAGTATGTTTAGTGAGGTGTTTTCCAATATTAAAATCGCCACAACCTAAATCGCAAACTACTAAGGGCTTCTTGTGAGTTTCTAAAAAAGTAATTACAACTTTTAAATAGGGATCTATAATTTTTGGATTGTGCGAACCTGTTCCAGAATAAAAATCGAATTGATTTCCACCCCAAAGATGCATCTCATAAATCTGATTCATCACATTTTTAGTAGGCCAAGGTTTCTTTGTTTTTTTTGTCACCTATTTCATATTTACTGATAGCTTGCTAAAAACATCCCAAACCACAACGCCACAACTCACAGAGATGTTTAAAGAATGCTTTGTGCCATATTGTGGTATTTCAATAACTACATCACTTGCATTAACTACATTTTGAGCAACCCCTTTTACTTCGTTGCCAAAAACTAAGGCATATTTGGTTTTGGGCTCTATAACAAAGTCGTTTAACATAGTTGCATTTTCAGCTTGCTCAATCGAACAGATTTTTACGTGGTCATCTTTTAGTTTTTTTACTAAATCTATTGTGTTTTCAGCATATTCCCAATTTACAGTATCAGTGCTTCCTAAAGCGGTTTTATGAATGTCTTTGTGCGGAGGCGTTGCCGTGATACCACAGAGGTAAATTTTTTCAACCAAAAACGCATCACTCGTTCTAAACACCGAGCCTATATTATTTAAGCTTCTAATATTATCAAGAATAATAATGATAGGTGTTTTTTTAGCGTTTTTAAAAGCATCCACACTTAATCTGTTTAATTCGCTATTTTTAAGTTTGCGCATAAAGTATTTTTTTTCATTCCCGCAAATCCCGATAGCTATCGGGAGGGAATTTCATTAATCTAAACGTTATTTTCTTGCCACGAATTCACGAATGATTTTCTTTCCAGACCTGTCAGGTTTTTAAAACCTGAGAGGTCTAATGTTAATAATTCTAAATAACTTCTAATATCTCAATTTAAAAAAAAATCAAAATATAAGTACATTAGCAAACTTACTAATTTTTATATAACAACAAAGATTTTTACCCTGCCCGAGTAAGAGTTCCCCCTTTGGGGGTTAAGGGCCTAAAATTATGAAAAAAGTAACCCCGTTAATGAAGCAGTACAATGCCATTAAAGCAAAGTACCCTGATGCGCTGTTGTTGTTTCGTGTGGGCGATTTTTACGAAACCTTTGGTAGTGATGCTATTAAAGCTGCAGGAATTTTAGGCATTATTTTAACCAAACGTGGGGCAGGTAGCGAAAGTGAAATTGAGTTGGCTGGTTTTCCTCACCATTCCATAAATACCTATTTACCTAAATTGGTAAAAGCAGGACAGCGTGTTGCTATTTGCGACCAACTGGAAGACCCAAAACAAACTAAAACCATTGTAAAGCGTGGTGTAACCGAATTGGTAACTCCGGGAGTAGCCTTAAATGATGAGGTTTTAGTGTCCAAATCGAACAATTTTTTATGCTCGGTGTATTTTGATAAAAAATATATTGGGATTTCGTTTTTAGATATTTCTACAGGGGAATTTTTAACCTCTCAAGGCAATGCGGAGTATATTGATAAGTTGCTTCAAAACTTTAGCCCGAGTGAAGTATTGGTTTCTAAACAAAAACGGAGTTTGTTTAATGAGACATTCGGCGACGATTTCCATACATTTTATTTAGAAAATTGGGTTTATCAAACAGATTATGCATATGAAACCTTAATCAAACATTTCGACACTAAAACATTAAAAGGTTTTGGAATTGAAGATTTGTACGAAGGTATTATTGCTTCCGGTTCCATTCTTCATTATTTAGGGGAAACGCAACATAATAAGTTACAGCATATTACATCTATTTCTAGAATTGCTGAAGATGATTATGTGTGGATGGATAAATTCACTATTAGAAATTTAGAGCTTTATAATTCTACCAATAACAATGCGGTTACGCTTATAAATGTTATTGACAAAACCATTTCACCTATGGGCGGAAGGTTATTAAAAAGGTGGCTGGCACTACCTTTAAAAAACGTTGAAAAAATTAAGCAACGCCATGAAGTTGTTGATTTTTTGACAAAAGAAAATACGGTACTTCAGAAGATTCAAAATCATATAAAGCATATTGGTGATTTGGAACGTTTAATTTCTAAAACAGCTACTGGAAAGGTGAATCCGCGAGAAGTGATTCAGCTTAAAAATTCTTTAGAAGCTATTGTGCCTATAAAATCTTTGGCTTCAAATTGCGATAATGAATCATTGAAAATTATTGGTGACAAACTTCAAAGTTGTGATGTGCTTCGTGAAAAAATAAAAGAGACTTTAAACGAAGAAGCACCCGTAAATGTATTGAAAGGAAATAGTATTACCGTTGGTTTTTCATTGGAATTAGACGAACTAAGAGGGCTGTCTAAATCTGGAAAAGATTATCTGGATAAAATGCTAGAACGCGAAAGTGAACGCACGGGGATTACATCGCTTAAAATAGCTTCAAATAACGTATTTGGGTATTATATTGAAGTACGAAATACACATAAAGACAAAGTTCCTGAAGAATGGATAAGAAAGCAAACCTTAGTGAATGCTGAACGTTACATTACAGAAGAACTCAAAGAATACGAAGCCAAAATTTTAGGTGCTGAAGATAGAATTCAAGCTATAGAACAACAGTTATTTGCCGAATTGATTGGTTGGTTAAATCAATATATAAAACCAGTTCAACAAAATGCTTATTTAATTGGGCAATTAGACTGTTTATGTGGGTTTGCGCAGTTAGCAAAGGATAACAAGTATATCTATCCAACACTCGATGATTCGTTTGATTTGGAGATTAAAGATGGACGTCATCCTGTTATAGAAAAGCAATTACCTATTGGTGAAGCCTATATTGCTAATGATGTTTTTCTAGATAGAACAAGTCAGCAAATCATTATGATTACAGGACCAAATATGTCTGGTAAGTCGGCAATATTACGTCAAACGGCACTAATTGTGCTATTGGCGCAAATAGGAAGTTTTGTGCCTGCTAAAGCTGCTAGAATTGGTTTGGTTGATAAAATATTTACTAGAGTTGGTGCTAGTGATAATATTTCAATGGGAGAATCTACCTTTATGGTAGAAATGAATGAAACAGCCTCTATTTTGAATAATATTTCTGACAGGAGCTTAGTGTTGTTAGATGAAATAGGAAGAGGTACCAGTACGTACGATGGTATTTCTATTGCTTGGGCAATTAGTGAATATTTACATGAACACCCTGCAAAACCTAAAACACTCTTTGCAACACACTATCATGAGTTAAATGAGATGACTGAAACGTTTGGCCGCATCAAAAACTTTAATGTTTCTGTAAAAGAGTTAAAGGACAATGTGTTGTTCTTAAGAAAACTGGTAGAAGGTGGAAGCGCACATAGTTTTGGTATTCACGTAGCTAAAATGGCTGGTATGCCACAACAAGTTTTACACCGTGCGAATAAAATCTTGAAGAAATTAGAGCAATCACATTCTAGCGAAGAACTTACAGATAAGGTGAAAACCTTGAATGACGATATGCAATTAAGTTTTTTCAATCTTGATGATCCTTTGCTAGAAAACATCAAAGAGGAAATATTACACATTGATATTGACACACTTACACCCGTTGAAGCCCTAATGAAATTGAATGAAATTAAGCGTATGTTAGTTAAGAAAAAACAAGCATAAAATTAATTTTATTTATTTTACTAAAAGGCTTTGGTTTTAGTAGAAATATTTTAAATTTGCATCCGCAATCGAAAGGTTGTATGTTCATTAAAAGACTGCGAAAGTAGCTCAGGGGTAGAGCATCACCTTGCCAAGGTGGGGGTCGCGGGTTCAAATCCCGTCTTTCGCTCTGAAACTTTCTTAAAATATACCAATGCTGAAGTGGTGGAATTGGTAGACACGTTGGACTTAAAATCCAATGTCCATTAGGACGTACGGGTTCAAGTCCCGTCTTCAG
>NZ_CAXBLF010000105.1:0-5339 GCF_963976535.1 uncultured Algibacter sp.
GCATTAGTAAACATATCAAGAATATTAGTTGGCGTATTGTTTATCTTTTCTGGACTTATTAAGCTAAACGATCCACTAGGATTTTCTTATAAACTCCAAGAATATTTTAGTCCAGATGTTTTAAATATACCATTCTTAGAACCCTATGCTTTAATGATTTCAGTTTTGGTGGTGGTGTTTGAAGTCGTTTTAGGTGTGTTTTTGCTCATTGGATATAAGTCTAAATTCACGGTTTGGAGTTTACTAGTAATGATTGTATTCTTTACGTTTTTAACGTTTTATGCAGCCTATTTCGAGAAAGTAAAAGATTGCGGTTGTTTTGGTGACTTTATTAAGTTGAAGCCTTGGACAACGTTTTGGAAGGATGTTGCGCTTTTAGTGCTGATTATTATTCTTTTTGTGGGTGTAAAACATATTAAACCCGTATTTGGAAAACTCGCAACAACAGTTTTGGCATTGCTTAGTTTTATCATTAGTTTATGGTTTGGATATTATGTGTTGATGCATTTACCGGCTATAGATTTTAGAGCTTATGCCATAGGAAAGAATATTCAAGAGGGCATGACCGTTCCAGAAGGTGCACCAAAACCCATTCAAGAATATAGTTGGAAGTTTAATATTAATGGAGAAGAAAAGGTTATTAAAACGAATGGCTCTTACCCTTCGGTTGATGGTGATTTTGTGAGTGTTGAAGCTAAAGTAATTCAAGAAGGTTATACACCTCCGGTAATTGACTTTTCAATTGAAAGTGCGGATGAAGATTTAATTACACATTTTTTAGAACAAGAGAACTTAATAATAGTGGTGTCTTATAGTTTAGAAAGTATAGAACGAGCGGGAGCTTTAAAGTTAAAGGCTTTACAGGATGACGCTAGAAAAAATAATTATCAAATAATAGGTTTAACAGCCTCTGGTGAAGAAACAAAACAACGTATTAACGAAGCTTATAATATTGATTTCGATTGGTATTTATGTGACGAAAAGGCACTTAAAACGGTGGTGCGTTCTAATCCAGGTGTTTTAGAATTAGATAAGGGGCTTGTGAAGCAAAAAGTCCACTGGAATGATATTGACGATTTAGAGCTACCAAAAGTTGAAAGAAAACCTGAACCAAAAAAAGTTGAAAACAGTATTGCTTATTTTGTAAATGATGAAGCTTCAACAAAAGAAGATGTTGAAGCAATAGATTCAGCTAAAATTGAAAGTGTAAATGTTATAAAGGATACCATTCAACTAAAAATATTAAATACTCAAAACAATACTTTTTACACAGGAATAATAGAAGTTAAACTTAAAGATGAATAATTAACTCAACAACAACTGATAAGCTATTTACTAAATAAAATATTTTACGCGTTACTTACATTAGTTGGAGTAGTTACGGTTATCTTCTTTTTATTTAGTGTGCTTCCTGGAGATCCTGCGCAAATGATGATGGGACAAAATGATGATAGTGAACAGTTAGCTATTGTTAAGAAGAAATACGGGTTCGATAAACCCGTCAGCACCCAGTATTTATATTATTTGAATGATTTATCGCCTCTCTCATTTCACTCAAACAATTCAGAAGACTATACGTTTTTAAGTGAAGGAAAGTACAGTGCAACAAACTTGTTTTCATTAGGTAACACAACAGCGGTTTTAAAGAAACCCTATTTAAGAGAATCCTTTGCTAAACAAGGTAAAAGAGTTAGTGAAGTGTTGGCTGAAACCTTACCTAACACATTTGTTTTAGCAGTTTCGGCAATTGTTATTGCTATAATTTTGGGCATTTTTCTAGGGATTATTTCAGCATTATATAAAGATAAATGGCTAGATAAAACCATTCAAATATTTAGCACGCTCGGAATGAGTATTCCATCATTTTTTAGCGCCATTTTATTTGCGTGGTTCTTTGGCTATTTATTACATGAATACACCAATTTAGAAATGACAGGAAGTCTTTATGAACTTGACGATTTTGGAGAAGCCTTTCATATTAAATGGAAAAACTTAATATTGCCAGCTGTTGTTTTAGGTATTCGACCCTTGGCGGTAGTGATTCAGTTAATGCGCAACTCTTTGTTGGAGGTTTTTAACCAAGATTATATTAGAACGGCACGAGCTAAAGGCTTAAGCGAATTTCAAATCATAAAAAAACATGCTGTTAAAAATGCATTAAATCCTGTAGTTACAGCTATTTCTGGATGGTTTGCATCTATGTTAGCAGGTGCTGTTTTTGTAGAGTATATTTTCGGGTGGAACGGACTAGGAAAAGAAATAGTAAACGCCCTAAACACCTTGGATTTGCCAGTAATTATGGGTTCGGTGTTAATTATCGCGGTAATGTTTATAATTATCAATATTTTTGTGGATCTAATTTATGTTTGGTTAGATCCTAAAGTAAAATTAGAATAATTTTTTCATTTCCGCGAAAGTGAACATCTTATCACAAAACAATAAAATCATGAATAAATTAAAATACATAATAGTTTTATTAATTAGTTTTTTAAGCTGTTCAGAAGAACCAACCCAATTTTCAGAAGCCGCTTTAAAAGATGTATTTGAGACTTTAAATGGTGATATTATAACATTTAAAGACATCTTAGAAACTCAAAATGGAAAAACTATAGTTATAGATATTTGGGCATCTTGGTGTAGTGATTGTATTAAAGGTATGCCTAAAGTAAAAGCATTACAAGAAGCATATAAAGACGTTGCCTATATTTTTATGTCTTTAGATAGAACACAGGACGCTTGGATTAGAGGTATAAAAAAATACGATCTACAAGGCGAGCATTACTTTATGCCTTCTGCTAAGAAAAGCGCATTTGCAGATTTTGTGAATATTAGCTGGATTCCTAGATATATGGTAATAAATAAAGCTGGCGAAATCGTTGTATTTGATGTTATTGAAGCTGATGACAATAAGTTAA
The DNA here is from genome assembly GCF_963976535.1 of uncultured Algibacter sp. Taxonomy (NCBI): domain Bacteria; kingdom Pseudomonadati; phylum Bacteroidota; class Flavobacteriia; order Flavobacteriales; family Flavobacteriaceae; genus Algibacter; species uncultured Algibacter sp. The sequence continues at coordinate 2,916 of NZ_CAXBLF010000105.1, forward strand.
TAGAAGCATTAAAAAATTAGCTATTTTTGTATATCAAAACAGGAATAATAAATTTACAAATAAATATATCCCTCTTTTTAAGAGGTTAGCACAACATTATGAGAAAAAATATCGTAGCAGGAAACTGGAAAATGAACAATGATTTATCAGCATCTAAAAAGCTGGCAAATGAAGTTGCGAAATTAGTTAAGAAAAGCAAAGTAAAAGGAACTAAAGTTATAATAGCTCCAACGTTTGTGAATTTAGAACGTGTAGCTAAAGTAACTAAAAAATCAAAAGTTAAAGTAGCCGCTCAGAACATGCATTTTGCTGAAAGTGGAGCGTTTACAGGAGAAATATCTCCAAAAATGTTGAAGTCTATAGGCGTTAAAACGGTTATTTTAGGACATTCAGAGCGTAGAGAATATTTTGGTGAAGACGACGCTCTATTAGCAAAAAAAGTAGATGCAGCTTTACAAAATAAAATGGATGTTATATTCTGTTTTGGTGAAGTTTTAGAAGATAGAAAGTCTGGAAAACAAGAGCAAGTAGTAGAATTGCAGATTAAAAATGCTTTATTTCATTTAGAAGCGAAAGCTTTTGATAACATTGTTTTGGCTTACGAACCAGTTTGGGCTATAGGTACAGGCGAAACTGCAAGTCCAGAACAAGCACAAGATATGCATGCATTTATTAGAAAAACAATAGCTAATAAGTACGGAGCCGACGTTGCTAATGAGGTTTCTATTCTTTATGGCGGTAGCTGTAAACCAAGCAACGCTCAAGAAATTTTTTCTAAGCCAGATGTTGATGGCGGATTGATTGGAGGCGCAGCGCTTAATGCCGAAGATTTCTTAGCTATAGTTAATGCGTTTTAAGTAAATAAAAGCTTTTGTCATTTCCTTGAAGAAGGAAATCAATAAAAATAATTTGGGCGTTACCCCGAAGAAAAATCGGGGTCGCGCTTTACTTTACAAGTCCTCGCTATACCGATAAAAATCGGCATAGCTGTGGGCTTTTCATTGCAATCGCTAACGCAGGCTAATCAGCTAATATTATTATCTAAGCCATGTCCAATACAATCTATATCGGTTACTACTTTAAAGTTAAACCCTTAAAACCAGCAGTAGAAATTTTAATTGCAGAGCTAGGTTATGCAGGTTTTGAAAGTTTTGTAGAGACCGAAGAAGGCGCTACAGCATATATTCAGAAAGACGAATGGAACGAAAATATTCTTGAAGATATTCAAATATTGAATTCTGATGAATTTGAAATTACTCATACTTTTGAAAATATAGAGCAAATCAACTGGAATGCCGAATGGGAAAAGAATTTCAATCCCATTGTTGTCGATGATATATGTGCAGTTCGAGCCCCATTTCATGATAAGTTTGATACAAAATACGATATTATCATAGAGCCAAAAATGAGTTTTGGTACAGGGCATCATGAAACCACGCACATGATGATTCAGCATATTTTAAAAAACGACTTCAAAAATAAATCCGTTTTAGATATGGGTTGCGGAACCGGAGTTTTGGCTATTCTGGCAGAACTTAAAGGCGCTAAGCCTATTGATGCCATAGATTATGATAATTGGTGTTATTTAAATAGTCTAGAAAACGTAGAACGTAACAACCGTAAACATATCACAGTTATTGAAGGAGATGCTTCAGTTTTAAAAAATAAATACGACGTAATCATCGCTAATATAAATCGCAATATTTTAATGCAAGATTTGGCAACCTACATATCTTGTTTGAATAAAGGTGGCATGTTATTTTTAAGCGGATTTTACAATGAAGATATTACAATGATTAAAGCCGAATGTGAAAAATATTTGTTAAAATTTGAAGAAAAACTGGAACGAAACAATTGGGTATCATTAAAATTTTTAAATTAGCTATAAATTAAGTTTTAAAAACTAAAAATTTATAATAGTAAGATTTACTGTATACTGCGACTGCAAACTGAATACAAAAAAATGAGTACTAAGGAAAAAACATCACAAGAATTATTACTTAAAGAAGAAGTAAAAACTCAAAACGAGATTGTTTTATATAACGATGATGTAAATACTTTTGACCACGTTATTGAAACACTAATACATGCCTGTGAGCATACTGCAGAACAAGCAGAACAATGTTCTTTAATTGTGCATTACAAAGGGAAGTGTACGGTAAAAACGGGTTTGTATGACGATTTAAAACCACGCTGTTCTGTGCTTCTCGAAGCAGGTTTAAGCGCAGAAATTGTTTAATTATTGATGCTTCTAACGGCACAACTCACAAAAGATTTAGCTTTTGTGTTAGTGCGTTTTTATCTCCTGCAACAGGGTAACCTATATCATTTAGTAATTCCTTTACCTTTATAAATGTGGTTTCATTTTCATAATTAGGGCTTGCTGATTTTCATAGTACTTTTAATTTATGATTTTGATACTTA
>NZ_CAXBLF010000106.1:0-5011 GCF_963976535.1 uncultured Algibacter sp.
AGTTAGTACTGCAATTGCTATAATTACTAAAGGTTTTAATTGTGTTTTCATGGTTTTTATATTATTTATTCAAAAAGCTCAAAATAAGCTTGTTACAATATTATATCAAAAACCAAAAAGCATCATGTACTATTTAGTCAAAGTCTAGCAGTATTTGTGCATTGCATATAAAATTTGTGTTTTTAATGTAATATTGGAAGATTGAATTAAATAAAGCAATAGTGTCCAGTTAAAGACATAAGACCGCTACGCTGTAAGAACCAAGAATCAAGACTTGATTGTAACTAATTGATAAACATTGATTTTTAAATTCATACCATTCTAAAAAATAAAAATTTTCAGTAATTGCAAAAAGCAACCCCTTTTTTTTATAAGCCTTGAAAACCCTGTGTTCACAATGGTTTTCATTAAATGAACTATTTTTAATCGGACAATAGTATTAAACTGTTTAAAATATGTTATTTAAGAAAATCGCTTGGTGCAAAGCCAAATTCTTCCTTAAAGGCACGACTAAACCAGGAGGGATCGTTAAAACCAACTTCATAAGCAATCTCGGAAATGGTTTTATTAGTAGTTTGCAAGAGTTCTTTTGCTTTTTGTAGTCGGATAGATCTTATAAAAACCGCTGTAGATTTATCGGTAATGGCTTTTATTTTTTTATAGACTTGAGATTCGCTTAAATGTAACTTGCTAGCAAGGTCTGATGCACCAAAAGTTGCGTTACTGATTTCCTCATTAACTACGATTATGACTTTTTGAAGAAATTTTGTTTCAGGGTTTTCAGCCCTATTGTTAAGGAATTTAATAAAGCCCTCTTTTTTAATTTTGTCGATTAGTTTTTTTCGAACTAAAACCAGTTGATCCAATCTGATAAATAGTTCTTTTTCGTTAAAGGGTTTTGCTAGATAGGCATCTGCTCCATGCGCCAGCCCTGTTAACCGATCTTCAGTAGTTACTTTCGCCGTTAAGAGTATAATGGGGATATGATCTGTTCGTTCATCAGATTTTAATGCGGCACACACTTCAAAACCATCTTTGCCAGGCATCATAACATCACTGATAATGATGTCTGGTATTTTTTCGTATGCCATGTCTATACCCAAATTCCCATTGATGGCATGTATGGTTTGGTACTTCCCTTTTAGACAAGCTTTTAAATAATGGGCCACATCTTCATTATCCTCAACAATAAGCGCCAAGGGTAATACAGAAGCCTCATCTAAAACTGTTGATTCCGTTTTAGTACTATTTGATGTTTTTTTAATAGGTGGTTCTACCGTTATTTTTGCGTCTACTGTTTTAACCGCATTATTGGTTATTGGTATTTGTACCGTAAAGGTGCTTCCCTTACCAAGAGTACTCTCTACATCAATAGTTCCGTTCATTAATTCCACAAATTCTTTGGCTAAAGAAAGACCAATACCTGTACCGCTACGCTTTTGAGACGATACGTCATCTACTTGATAGAAGCGATCAAATAGATGGGTTATGTCATTTTCTGTTAGCCCTAAACCGGTGTCTTTGAATTTTATTGATAAAAATTCATCGTCTTTTGTTTGGATTTTGTTAAGATGGACAAATATTTTGCCATTTGCCGATGTGAATTTTATGGCATTTGAAAGCAGATTGGAAACAATGGATGCCATTTTATTCACATCAATATCCATTTCCAAAGTATCAATTTCGGAATAAACAGTAAGATCAATTTTCTTGGATTCAGCTAGTGAATGAAAGCTTTCACTCAAATACTTTACAAACGGAATGGCATCGGTTTGTACCAAATTCAAATCCATGGAGCCACTTTCTACTTTTGCTAAATCCAGCATTTCATTAACCAATTGCAATAAATTTTTTCCGTTACGCCGAATCATTTCCAGAGACTTATCGGTGTCTTCAAAATGGTTGTTTTTAACATTAGATTTCAAGGTGTCCGCCATTCCAAGAATTACAGTAAGTGGTGTTCTAAATTCATGAGTGATGTTTGCGTATAGTTCTGTCTTGGCTTCATCAATTTGCACTAACTTCTCTGTTTGGTGCATAAGCAGTTCGTTTTTGTGATGGATCTCCGTCGTCCGTTCTGCCACAAGATTTTCTAAATTTTCATTTTTTCTTCGCAGTTCTTTTGATCGCCATTGTAGTATTAGCGATAGCAATGCAATGGTCCCTAAACCATAAAGGAGATACATCCACCAGGTTCTGTACCAAGGTGGTAAAACGGTAAAGGAATAACTATCATCTTCTCCAATATGATTAAAAACATTTTTTGAACGTACTTTAAAATGATAATCCCCTTCTGGAATGTTTGTATAATCTTTTTGGGTTTCTAACGACCATGATGACCAATTTTCATCAAACCCTTCCAGCATATATTGGTATTCATTTTTAGATTCGTCATCATAACTAGTTGCCGCAAATTCAAATCGGAATGCATTGTTTTTATATGGAATGGATGTACTTTTCTTTTCTGTTTTTACTCCTCCAAATAGTAATGAGTCTGATTGATAAACCACTTTTCTGATATGTGTATTGAAATCGTGTTCACTTGTGCTTTCAATATTCAGATCGTGCCTTATAATTCCATCACTTCCTCCATACCAAACAACATTATTTTTATCTGTAAAATGGGCTGTATTGACATCTAAAGAAATCCGTTCATCTACAATTTTTTTAATAACATAAGAGCCATTGGGTTGTTTAGTAACTTTAATTCTAGATCTTTTTTCATCTTCTTTCTCTAATTGCGCAAACATCCATAAGTCTCCATTCTCATCTTCTTTCTTGACGGATATTTCACCAAACAGTCCAAATGTTTTTCCAAATGAATGGTTTGCTACGATACTGTCTTGTTCTTCAATATATTTATATGGATAATTATTTATCGTAAATAAAACGTCTCCATTAACAAATTTCAAAAAGAGAACTCCAGATGGTAGTTCCTTATTTGCTCTAAAATGTTTTACATCGGGATTTTTATAGCTTTTAGAAAAGCTAACTTTCCAAACACCATCTGTTTGTGATTCTAACCATAAGTTTCCATTTTTATCTTCGACTATTTCCCTAATATCGTCTTTAATTCCGTTAATTCTGCCATCATCTATCCATTGTCTATTATTATATTTTATGGATGCTAAACCATCGTCAAGACCAATATAAATTCGATTGGGATCTGTTTTTGACCTCATTAAAGCTGAACTTTTGTAATTAAATTTTTGTACAATTTGATGGTCAACAATAATGTGCATTCCAGCCCTAGATGCAGAAAATAGACTATCATTAATTGCAATAAAATAAAATGCTTGAATAGAGGGGTTTTTAGCTTTAGAAAAAAAGGATTCACTTATAGTTTTAAATATATTACTGTTTTTTAGATCCCCTTTAGGAGCTAAACTTAACACTCCATTAAAATTGGCTACGTACAGTTTTTCTTTATGTCTAAAAATTCTATTTACATAACCATTTAATCCATGCCTTTCATCAAAAATAGTATATGGTGAGAGTAATTCTATTCTTGAAATCCCATAGTTGGTGGTTAACCATACCCCTTTTTGTTTATCTTCAAGGAAGTTGACAATATAATTATTAATAAGTCCGTCAATTTTATCTATTGCTTTTATAAAATTTCCGTCTGCATCTAATAAAGCTACACCTCCATTATACGTGCCTATTATATACCAGCCATTACTTAATTTTTTAATTCTTCTTGCAAAATTTTCTGTTAGATAATTATTACTTGCTGTGTTAAAAGGCGTAAAATTTCCTTTGTCAAGAATAAACAGCCCTTTTTTTAGGGTAAGTACTAGCAGTTGATTTTCTTTTAATGGTACTATATCTACAATGACTTGTGCTTTTATACTAGAGGCGTTAGCTACATCTTCAAATTTATCATCAACTAATTTTCGTATAATGACATTGTTTTCAATCACATATAAGTCGTCATTTATTGCTTTTGAAAAATTGAAACCTATTTTAGGATTTAGGATTTTAAACGCCTCATTATTCCATTGAAATATTTTATCTCTAGATTGAAAGTAAATAGTATTCTCTATAATACTTATGCTTCTTATATATTGAAATTCTTGATTTGTTTTGGGTAAATATTTTTTTAAGGAAACAAATTGTAATTTACCAAAAGCATCAGCTTCTAAATAGCCTAATTCATTATCTCCTCCAACATAAATTCTATTTTCTTTTGTTACTGCTAACGATAATGATCTGCCTAAATTGGGCAGTTGAATAAGTCGCCACGATACGCCGTCATATTCTAATATCCCTTCATTATTACCAAAATACATAAAGCCTTCATTGCTTTGTACAACCGCCCAATTTTGAGAATCTGCTGCATAATCATCTGGTGTGTAATTTTGTATAAACGGAAGCCCTATTTCTGAAAGAGATTGTGTATTAGCATTGAAGCCAATAAAGATGAATACAAGTATATAAAGTATCTTTTTCATTGATTGTTGTCAATAATAAAGATAAACAAATAAAAGTGAACTGATTAAATGGAATAACACAATTCTATAAGCAAAGAATCTTATACTGAAGAATAATTTATTTTTTTGAGTTAGTCATTTAGATTCTGTATCTTATTGATAATAAAAACAAGTATTATGGAACACTCCTTTTTAAGCTGATTTCTGAGCGTTTACCGTTTACAGTAATACGGGCATAGATAGAAAGTTGATTCGAATGGCTTCTTGATTTTCTTGTAAAGAAAATAATGGTGAATGTGCTTTTTGTTTTCATTTTAAATGACTTTTTGTTAAACAATAATTTGTAAAGACGAAAGTCAAATCACTTTAAAGATACATTTATATAGTCAACTAATTGCTGAATTTTAACAAATCGGTCAACACTTTTTGAAAAATAGTTTTGTTATCCGATTTGTTGACTTTTTTAACAGTGTTTTTTACTTTCTTATGATACTGTTAAAAATGCAAAAACCTGTAAATCATACGATTAACAGGTTTTTGATAATGATTGATATACTATTTTGTCGGGGTGGCAGGAT
>NZ_CAXBLF010000107.1:0-4543 GCF_963976535.1 uncultured Algibacter sp.
ACCACTTTAATTTAAAATATTATCTTTTGGTAAAATACCCTTATGCAGGGTAACTTATTTATATACATATATTTGTCCCGTATTTTGTTCTATTTTAGAAGGCTATGCGGAAGTTTAAGTGCTTTTAATTCAGTATATTTTACTTTCCATTGTAGAAAATTTCATATAATATTGAAATTTAATATTATTTTATAAATTATCAAAAGGATTTTTTATATTTCTAATACTTGTTTCACTTACATGCGTATAAATCATTGTGGTTTTTGGGCTGCTATGTCCTAATAAGGTTTGTATGTATCTTATGTCTGTTCCGTTTTCAAGTAAATGTGTGGCAAAGCTATGGCGTAAAGTATGTAAGGTAATAGGTTTTTTTATATTGGATTTTTTTGCTGCTTTTTTTAAAATATTCTGTGCGCTCGAGGTGCTATACAACCCCCCGTTTTGCCCTTCAAATAAATAATCTTTTGGCTTATAGGTTTTGTAATATAAACGTAATAATTCTAAAAATTTTAATGATAGCAGCGTGTATCGGTCTTTATTTCCTTTTGCAGATTTTATATGTATTACCATACGCTTACTGTCAATATCCGAAATGCGGATTTTTAACGCTTCCCCTATACGCAAACCTGCAGAATAGATAAGTGTAAGCAGTGTTTTGTGCTTCAAGTTTATAATGTTGTCTAAAATATTTTTAACGTCATCACTGCTTAAAACCTCAGGTAGTTTTTTTGGCTTTTTTGGGCGTTCAATATCGAAACTTAAAAGCGGTGTGCCTATATAGTCTAAATATTTTTTAATACCATTAATGCATTGGTTTTGGTAAGAAATAGATTTATTAGGTCTTACTATAAAATCATAATTAAACTGTTCAACCAGTCTTACGGTTATGGGTTGTTGCTTAAGTTGCGCATACCGCAAAAAAAACGAAGTGACTTCAAAGTAGCTGTTTACTGTATTGATGCTTAACCGTTTTTGTTGCATCCATTTTTTAAATTTTTCTAAATTATTTTGCTGAGAATCCTCTAAATATGGGAGTTTAATGGATAGGGTTTTTGTTTGAGCTTTTGGTATATTAGCTTTTGCAGACGATAATGCACTATAATCAACATACCAATCTTTAAACCTTAGTGCTTGGTATAGTTTCTGTTTGTTTGAAACCGTGTGTACTATATAAAATGTTTTGTGTGTTTTACTCCATTTAACACCTTCAACAGACTTAATGTACTCTTTAATGGCGAAATCAAATTTAAAACTTATAGCGATTATATGATTGTTTTTATGAAACAATGGTGAAAGTGCTATATTAACCATAAATAGAATATTAAATTATTAAACGTATGTAAATATATACAAAAAAAACCTGTTTCAATCCCGATAGCTATCGGGAGAAACAGGCTTTAATCTGAATAATTCCCCGATGGCTTTGCCTTGGGGTTTCCAATTTACCTCCCCTTTGGGTGGTCGGAGTTGCCTTTTCGTAATTCCGGGTGAGGCAAATTATAAAGTTTAAGAATTAATCCTCTTTCTTATCTTCTCTAGGTTTTCTATCATCACGACGGTTATCACGTCCGCGATTATCTCTACCTCTGTTATCACGTCCACCACGACTATCTCTAGAATTGTCTCTTGGCGGTCTTGCAACATAACCTTCTGGTTTTGGTAAAATAGCTTTACGAGATACTTTTTCTTTGCGTGTTCTTGGATCTTGTCCAAAATACTTCACATCAAAAACATCGCCCATATTAACTACGTCCGAAACATTTTCAGTACGTTCCCAAGCCAATTCACTTACGTGTAATAAAACCTCGTTTCCTGGTGCGTCCATATATTCTACAACAGCTCCAAAATCAAGCATTTTAATAACTTTTACTTCGTAAACGTTACCAACTGTTGGTTTGAATAATAAAGAATCTATTTTTGCTAAAACGGCATCAATACCTTCAGAACCTACACCTAAAATTTCAACAATACCTTCTTCAGTTACAGGATCTTCGTTAATAACAATAGTGGTTCCAGTTTCTTTTTGCATTTCCTGAATTACTTTTCCACCAGGGCCAATTAGCGCCCCAATAAATTCGTTAGGAACGCGACGCGTAACCATAGTTGGCGCATGTTCTTTAACGCTTTCAGCAGGAGCAGCAATAGTTTCTGTAATTTTGCCTAAAATATGTAAACGACCTTCACGAGCTTGTTTTAGCGCATTTACTAAAATCTCGTAGCTTAATCCTTTAATTTTAATATCCATCTGGCAAGCCGTAATACCTTCAGAAGTACCAGTTACTTTAAAGTCCATATCTCCTAAGTGGTCTTCATCACCTAAAATATCAGACAATACAGCATAACGATCACCATCAGAAATTAATCCCATTGCAATACCAGAAACAGGGCGTTTCATTTTAACACCAGCATCCATTAATGCCATGGTGCCAGCACAAACCGTGGCCATAGAAGAAGAACCGTTAGATTCTAATACTTCAGATACAATACGTACTGTATAAGGACAATCTTCAGGAATCATGCCTTTTAATCCACGTTGCGCTAAGTTACCATGCCCAACTTCTCTTCTAGAAGTTCCTCTTAATGGTCTAGCTTCACCTGTGCAAAAAGGAGGGAAGTTATAATGTAAATAGAAATTTTCTTCGCCTTCATGAGATGGCATATCTATTTTGTTCGCATCTCTAGACGTCCCTAAAGTAACCGTTGCTAAAGCTTGTGTTTCTCCACGTGTAAAAATTGAAGAACCATGTGTAGATGGTAAATAATCAACCTCACACCATATTGGTCTAATTTCGTCAGTTTTTCTACCGTCTAAACGTAAACCTTCGCTTAATGTTAATTCACGAACAGCTTCTTTTTCAGCTTTACTGTAGTAACCTCCAACAAGATGACCAAATTCTTCCATCTCCTCTTCAGTAAAAGATGCTTTCACTTCTTCTTTTACTTCAGCAAATGCATTAGTACGCTCTACTTTAGAAGTTCCCTTCTTAGCTATAGCGTAACATTTATCATAAGCTAAATCGTGTATTCTTTTTTGTAAATCTTCGTTTACTTCAGCAGTTCCATAATCGCGAACCTCTTTTTTACCAAAAGCTTCTGCTAAACGCAATTGCGCAGCAATTTGTACTTTAATAGCTTCATGTGCAAACTTGATAGCATCAGCCATTTCTTCTTCAGAAATCTCGTTCATCTCACCTTCAACCATCATTACGGAGTCGGCTGAAGCACCAATCATCATCTCTAAATCAGACTCTTCTAATTGCGCACGTGTTGGGTTTATTACAAATTCTCCGTTAACACGCCCAACTCTAGCTTCAGAGATAGCACATTCAAATGGGAAATCTGATAACTGGATAGCAGCACTCGCCGCTAAACCAGCCATAGCTTCAGGCATAACCTCATCATCATGAGACATTAATTGAATCATCACTTGCGTTTCTGCATGATAATCTTTGGGGAACAACGGACGTAAAACACGGTCTACTAAACGCATGGTTAAAACTTCACCGTCACTTGGTCTTGCTTCTCTTTTAAAGAAACCACCTGGGTAACGACCTGCCGCAGCAAATTTTTCGCGATAATCTACCGTTAACGGTAAAAAATCTAAATCTGACTGTTTGTAATTGGAAACAACTGTACATAATAACATACATTTTCCAGATTGCACAACAACGCTACCATGCGCTTGTTTTGCTAATTTTCCGGTTTCGATAGAAATTTCTCTACCATCTCCTAGGTCAATGACCTCTCTAAAAACTTTTGGAATCATAAATTTTTTCTTGTAATTCAAGCATAATCATGCTCAAATCAAATTAAACAATGGTCGTTGTGTTGTGTGTAGTTGTTGTGTGTTTGACCAATGAAAAACTGATAATCCTGAACTCGTTTCAGGACCTGCTTATTCTATTTTTGTCATTGCGAGTCACGCTTTTTTTGCGTGATGTGGCAATCTGCTCCTTTTGGAAAGATTACCACGTCGTTACCTCCTCGTAATGACGTCGTAACGTATTTAAATTATTTGGGCGTTCCCTAAAAAGGTCGGGCTTTACGCTACAAGTCCTCGCTATGTCCCGATAATTATCGGGAGCTCGCTGTGGGCTTTCCACTGCAATCCCTAACGCAAAAACAAAAAAGAGGCTAGTAAAAGCCTCTTTTTTATAAATTATTTTCTTAATCCTAATTCTTTTACTATGGCACGATATCTTAAGATATCTTTCTTAGTTAAGTAATCTAATAAAGCACGGCGCTTCCCTACTAACATCACTAAAGAACGTTCTGTATTATAATCTTTACGATTGTTTTTTAAATGCGTTGTTAAGTGCTCAATTCTGTGAGTAAATATTGCAATTTGTCCTTCTGCAGAACCCGTGTCCTTTGCGTTTTTACCGTGTTTTTTAAAGAGTTTCTCTTTTGCTTTTTGATCTAAATACATGCTAATATTATTGTAAATGATTGTTATGTACACGAAAGCCTTTCTTTCGAGCCGCAAATATAATACTTTTTTGGTTTGAAACATTTTTTTACGTAACTTTTACTATTATTTCTC
>NZ_CAXBLF010000108.1:0-4420 GCF_963976535.1 uncultured Algibacter sp.
TTAGAACGGAAAACATGAAGCATAAAGAAAATCCTATTGATGGATTTGATGAAGGGCTTTAATGAATTATAAATGCTGAATTACCATTCCTCCCTTGAGGAAGGATTAAGGAGGGTGTTATCAAAATTATGACAAAAGAATAAAGAGAAAAGACGAAAGATAATAGACTAACAGTCAATAAAATGAACAACGAAGATTTACAAAATATAATTGGTAGTTGGTTTCCAAATCCTGAAGCTGGAAACGTTTCTGAAGTTGCAACTATTTCTGAAACCGAAGAAGGTTTGGTAGAAAGCACAAAAACTGAAGAACCTGTTAATCCCAGCCTTTTAGAATTTACGAAAGAAAGTTGTCAATTTTTAAATATTACTGTACAGCCTGAGCTATTACATCGATTAATGTCACAATTAAAGAGTAATAGCGAAACTAACTTCGACTATTTATTCTGTTTAAGTGGTGTTGATTGGGAACCAGAATTAGGTGTCGTCTATCATTTGGAATCTACTATACATCGGCATACTATCGTTGTAAAAGTAAAAACCGAAGACCGAGAAAACCCAATGTTCGATACCGTTTGTAATATATGGAAAACTGCAGAGTTTCATGAGCGAGAAGTTTTTGATTTTTTCGGAATAAAATTTAGCAATCACCCAAACTTAAAGCGGTTATTTTTAACAGAAGAATGGGAAGGGTTTCCTTTAAGAAAAGATTATGTAGATGATATTAATATGGTTATTAAATAAGTGAATATGGAAACGGTAACTATTAATAACAATTTTAAATCTGAAGAATATTTTATTAATATGGGGCCTCAGCACCCTGCCACACATGGTGTGTTAAGGCTTATATTAACTATTGATGGTGAAATCATTAAAAAAGTAGAACCAGATTTAGGATATATCCATCGTTCCATCGAAAAAATGTGTGAACGTGACAGTTATCAACAAATAGTTCATTTAACAGACAGAATGGATTATTTATCATCGCATATTAATAATGAAGCCGTTTGCTTAGTGGTTGAAAATGCGCTTGAAATTGAAGTTCCTGAACGTGTAAAAGTAGTCAGAACCATTTTAAGCGAGCTTACTCGAATAGCATCCCATTGTTTATGGTGGGGCGTTATGGGGATGGATGTTGGCGCACTAACAACGTATTTTTATGGCTTTAGAGATCGTGAAATGATTAATGATATTTTCGAGGAAACCTGTGGTGCACGATTAACCATGAATTATAATATTCCTGGAGGGCTGATGTTCGATATTCATCCAAATTTTGTAAAAAGAACGAAGGAATTCATCACTCATTTTAGGGCGAAACTTCCAGAATACGATACGCTATTAACGGGTAATGTTATATTTCAAAAAAGAACAAAAGGGGTTGGTATTTTATCTAAAGAAGATGCTATTTCATTTGGAGCTTCCGGTCCAGTAGGTCGAGGTTCAGGATACTCTTGCGATGTGAGAAAACACCATCCGTATAGCGCATACGACCGTGTTGATTTTAAGGAGGCTTTAAAAATGGAAGGCGATACCTTTGCACGTTATCAAGTTAGAATTCAAGAAATGTGGGAGTCGATGACAATAATCGAACAATTAATTGATAATATTCCTGAAGGCGAGCATAAAGTGGTAACCAAAGTAGTGATTAAATTACCTAAGGGTGAATTTTATCAACGTGTTGAAACGGCAAGAGGCGAGCTTGGAGTTTATGTAATAAGTACAGGGACAAAAAACCCATATCGACTTAAATTCCGGTCACCAGGGTTTTCAAACTTGTCATTATTAAATCATATCGCCGTAGGCGGAAAAATTGGAGATTTAGTGGCAAGTATGGCAACCTTAGATCTCGTAATACCAGATATTGATAGATAATATGAATATAACTGAAAACATACAAGATTGGCTGGCTAGCATGATGCCAGAAAGCGTCGCAAGTATTGTTGCCTTGGTTTTAGTTGCTTTAATTTATTTAGGAATTTTTGCCGTTGCCGGATTATATTTAGTGCTTCTTGAACGTAAAGTAGCCGCTTGGTTTCAATTGCGTATTGGCCCCAATAGAGTTGGCCCTTTAGGATTGTTGCAAACCATGGCAGATGCCTTAAAACTGGTTTCAAAAGAGTTGACAGGTACGGATAAAGCCGATAGGTTTTTATACAATTTAGCACCTTATTTTGTAATAATATCATCATTAATGGCTCTGGCTGTTTTTCCTTTTACCCAAAATTTTCAGGCATTTGATATTAATATTGGCATTTTCTTTTTGATAGCCATTTCCTCCATTGGAGTGATTGGAGTTTTATTGGGTGGATGGAGTAGTAATAATAAATTTGCCCTAATAGGCGCTATGCGTTGCGGGGTTCAAACTATTAGTTATGAACTTTCAATAGGTTTATCGCTTTTAACCATGATATTAATTACAGGAAGTTTGCAACTTTCTGAAATAGTTGAAGTACAAAAAAATGGGTGGCTAATTGTTCAAGGTCATATTCCTGCAATTATTGCTTTTATGATTTATATGATTGCAGGAACCGCCGAAACAAACAGAGCACCTTTTGATATGGTTGAGGCAGAATCTGAACTTGGAGCAGGTTTCCATACAGAATATTCAGGAATGAAATTCGCTTATTTCTTTTTAGCGGAGTTTATAAACATGTTTATTATTGCTGCCATCGCAACTACCATCTTTTTTGGCGCTTGGTTATCGCCTTTCGGAATCACAGAATCTATTCCATGGTTGGGTGTGTTTTGGTTTTTAGGAAAAACATTGGTATTAGTGTTCTTGATGATGTGGTTTAGATGGACATTTCCAAGATTAAGAGTTGATCAATTACTCACCTTAGAATGGAAATATTTGTTACCTATTAACTTGGTAAATATCGTCATAATGGCAATAATTGTTTGGTTGAACCTCACCATAAGTTGGCAGTAATCAGTATTCAGTTGGCAGTTTGAAAAAAACTATCGACTGAATAATTAATAAATGAATAATTTAGAAAGAATTGATAAATAAAGGATTTGGAATTTGTTATTTTATTTTTGAAAATTTTAAAAAAGTATGAGCTATTTTTCAGATATATATAAAGGAATGAAAACACTGCTTACTGGCATGAGTGTTACAGGAAAGTACTTTTTAACTTCCAGAAAAGGAGCTATCACACAACAATACCCAGACAACAGGGACACCTTAAAAATGTTTGAGCGATTTAGAGGCGAGGTTGTAATGCCGCATGACGAACATAACGAACATACATGTACTGGTTGTCAGAAATGTGAAATTGCTTGCCCTAATGGTAGTATTGAAATTATATGGGATAGAGGCATTGATGAAACCACTGGCAAAAAGAAAAAGAAAATAGATAAACATATTTATCATTTAGGGCTTTGTACTATGTGTGGTTTGTGTATCGAAGCGTGTCCAACCGATGCTATTGTTTGGGCTCAAAATTATGAGAACTCCGTTTACGACAGAACAAAACTCACAAAAGTTTTAAATAGACCGGATTCTAAGGTTAAAGCAGGAATAGAAGATTAACAAATGGAAAAATATATCTTTTACATATTGGCAATTATTATTATAGTATTTGCCATAGCATCTGTAACAAGCAAAAAAATGTTACGATCCGTTATTTACCTATTGTTTGTGCTTTGTGGCATTGCAGGAATATACTTTTTAATAGATTATAATTTTCTAGCAGCCATTCAGTTAACCGTTTATGCTGGAGGAATTATTGTTCTTATCATATTCTCGGTGCTATTAGTCCATCATATCGAAATGGAATTGGAAATTGCAAAACGCTCCAGACAATTAATTACTGCAATGGCTTGTTTACTTGGTTTAGGTGTTTTTCTATATACCATTTACCATCATAATTTTAATGTAATAGAGAATGCAAAAACCACTTCAACCGCAGATATAGGTTCAAAATTATTGAGCTACGAAGATGGCGGATTTATTCTTCCATTCGAAGTCATAAGCTTGCTTTTATTAGCAGCGATGGTTGGCGCCATAGTTATTGCAAAAGGAAAAAAACTAACCGATAAAAATGATGAAACAATATGATTTTTGGAGTTAGCATTTACGAACTATTAACCGTCACTTCCATCTTGTTTTTTATTGGGGTTTACGGTTTCATCACAAGAAAAAACTTAATCTCAGTTTTAATTTCAATAGAACTCATCTTAAATGCATCTGTGATAAACTTTGTTGTTATCAATAAATATTTATATCCAGATATGCTTCAAGGTGTTTTGTTCTCCATTTTTATTATTGCCGTGGCTGCTGCGGAGACTGCTTTGGCGGTGTCAATTATAATAAATCTTTACAGGCAAATTAGTTCTGTTGAAGTTAAGGACACCGAAATAATGAAGTATTAATAGATGTAACCACAGAGAGCACAAAGTAGCCACAAAGACACAAAGAC
>NZ_CAXBLF010000109.1:0-4203 GCF_963976535.1 uncultured Algibacter sp.
CATGTCCATTAATTTTGATAGTTGTGGTAAAGCGAGCCCCATCCGTTTTCGGTTGTGTAACCCCAGTTTGATTCGTTATAAATTTCGTTAGCTTTAATCTGCATGATTATATAATGAAATTGTAATATGATTTTGTCTTTTAGGTATCACTTTTTTTTAAATTATTTTTAAAGTGTTATCATTATAGTTATTATGTAAACACTTTATAATATATAACTTGCTTATTATCAACACATTAATTGTTTCTTATTACATACTGTTATCATTAAGTGCTTTTTTTTGTTGTTTATGTAAACACTTTAATATATATTTGTACTATAATTAAATATCATATTATGAAATCAATAGAGCGAATAGAGACGAAACAGAACTACGAAACAATTAAAGCGGATGCTTTAGAAAGGTTTAACGATATTAAATACTCTTATGAGTGTTTGGCTATTTTGATTGGATTAGATACTGGATTAAGAGTATCTGACTTATTAAGACTGAAAGTATCTGACATATCATATAATGAAGATTCAAATAGATATGAGTGTAAATCATATATAAAGAAAACAAATGTAAGTGAACATACTACACTTATATCTAGAGAAACATATAAAGCCTTTAAAACACTCTGTTTAGATAGTGGCTATATATTCACTAATCCTAAAACAAATAGCTTATTCACTCGTATATGGCTATCTAAAAGAACTAATTTAAGATATGGTTTCAGCTTTCATACATTAAGAAAGATATCAGCAAAGCGAATACTAGAGGTTGGTACATTAGCGGATGCTAAAAGACATTTAGCACACAAAAGAATATCTTCTACGGATGCTTATTTAAAGGTGTCTGAAAAAAATAGTTTAGACAGGGTGAGCAGTTTATATAATTGATAAAAGATTGATTAATCAATTCTGTATCTTTGTAAAGCTAAGCGAGGTTAGAACCGTTTAGTATATCATAGGCGATATTAAACCACTTCTTAATTGAGGTGGTTTTTTTTCTTTTGTGCATTTCTTTCTTGCGCTCTATCAAACATCTTCGCTACCATTATCCTTGCCTCTGCAGCCATAATTTGTCTCTTAGTTTTCTTTATCTTCTTAGGAGTTGGTATTATATCCCCTACAAGATACCCTTGCAACTTGTTTATCAAAATAGCCTGGTCATCTATAATTCTTTTAAGTAGTTCTATTTTCTCCATATCTATTTATTTTTATCCAATTTAAATATCTTCAAAGATACTACCATCTTCTAAGTTCTCTGGTGTTATCATTTTAGGTGGATTTATAACGAAACCATCAGGTACTTCTCTGTTTGCTATAATTTCTAATAGCCCACCAACTTGTTTTTCTAGTTTTGAAATCTGTTTTTCTTGTTCTTCCATTATAGATTCCACCTCCTTACCTTCAGCTTGAAACTTGTAAAGGTGGTCCATGCTTTCTTTTAGTGTTTCTCTTAATCGTGAGTTTACTTCTTGCTGCTCATCAAAACCAATAGCACCACGCTTAAGTACATCTCTTAATTCTAAATTCTCTTTTTTTAATAGGGATATTATTTGTTGATTTTTATTTTTCATATCTATTTATTTTTTATCGAATCCCTTTTCTTTAGCTTGAATAAAATTTTGTTGCTGGATACTAGCAAGACTACTATTAATAGATTCTAGCATTTTGTCCATTTGGTCATTCCTTTTGTTTAAACTTTCCCTTAAATATTGGATTTCATTCTTATAATCTTCAACCCTATCAACTAGCATTTCTATTTTGTCTGACTGAACCGCTGCTAGTTTGATTGTTTCTTGTATGTTATCATATTCTTCTGTTGTAAACTCTACCTCTAAAGTATCATAATCCTCTTTGCTTTCTTCTGAAATAGGTGCTTCTATTTTTAAGTTTGTATCTACATCTTTTATTGATGCTATTTTTGCAGCTAAAAGCCTTTTATTTCTTTCGGCCATTTCTATTTTCTTCGCCTTGTTTTTCGCTCGTGTTTCGTAGGTCTTTCGGAGGATTGTAACCTGGTGACCTGTAAATCTATAGAAATTATCTATTTTTCTAATATTATGTTTCTTTGCGTAATTCTGCAACGTTCTCTCTGATGCATTGACTATCTTGTAATCTAAGATTTCAAGTACTGAGTAAAAACCATCTTTTTTTATATCGTGTTCCATGTGACCGTAAAGGTAACGAAACTTTTTATTCTTCGCATCATTTTACGGTGGGTTTTCGTTGTTCTTTCGGTGGAATAAATATTAAATATTAAGAAATAGAGCAGCAGTAAAGGATCGGAAGTTTGGCACAAAAAAAAACCGAACAAGTTTCGAGCCGTTCGGTTTATAATGTTTCTAAACTAATAAAAAAGAATAAGGATATTCCATTGCAAATATAACGATTTTTAGAGAGATTCGAACTCTATGACCTAACAAGGCCAATACTATTTTTCTATTATGTCGCCATTAGGTAATAAATACAATCCATCAGAAAGGTAGATGGCGTCATCTACTGTAGGTGTTTTTTTACGAACGAGGTTATCATATAGGCTATTCATTTCTTTGTCAATTATTTTCTTGTTACTCATGTCTTGTTTTCTTTTTTTATTATTATATATATAAGTTCTAAAGATTTTAAACAATCCCTTACTAGTGTTGGGCTTAGCTTGGGTTGAAATCGTGCACGAACTCAACTTTGCACTTTTTCAACCCACTTTTTTAGTACTATTTTTCTAATAAAGAAGTAGATATATACTCTGCTTCAAGTTCTACCAATTCACCAGATATATTCTCTATTTCATATCTCTTTATTTGCATTTCTGCATAAGTTCTTTCATTAGGTTTTAAAACATCGCCATCCAATTTTGATTGAGCATAAAGACCAAAACTAAGAGCCTGGTTAAAATCGTCTGCTTCTAAACTATTATTTATGAAATTTTCTTCTCTTTTAATAATACCTGGTTTATCTGCATAATATTTAATTATATCATTCTTTATATTTTCATCTTTATAACCGAATGCCTGTTTTAATAATACCTCTAATTCTCTTTCTGTTAATTCTAATTCTACATTAAATTTATACTTCTTCATCTTTTCTTGTTTTTCTGTTTGTATTAATTCATTACCTAATTTATGAAACCATCCGCTTTGATTTAGGT
The DNA here is from genome assembly GCF_963976535.1 of uncultured Algibacter sp. NCBI lineage: Bacteria > Pseudomonadati > Bacteroidota > Flavobacteriia > Flavobacteriales > Flavobacteriaceae > Algibacter > uncultured Algibacter sp. The sequence goes on from NZ_CAXBLF010000109.1 coordinate 3,136, forward strand.
ACTCAAAACTATTTACATCTTCTATTTGAGATTCGTGTAATTTACTAAATGAGATTACAGAATCATGTCTCCTAATATAATTTCCACTGGTGTCTTTCTCTTTAAATTGATTCCGTAGTCTTTCAATTATATTCTTTTCATGGTAGGAACAAAAATTAAATAATGCATCTTTCTCCTTATTCCAAAACTCCTTAAATAGAAAATCAATTACAATATCATTAAAACCTAAAATTCTTAATTCTTTAATCCTATTCCTTTTGTATTCTGTAACTGAAATATTAAAATCTGTAGGAAAATCAATACTTATTTTATTTAGAATCTTATTAATTGCTTTCTTGTTTTTCTTATTTTCTCCATAAAAATCATTTGGCAGCTGCAGACCACAAAAAGCATAAATAATACGAGGATTACAACTTACAATATCAACCTCTACTATTTCTTTATCAAAAGCATTTGCTATTAGTTCAATTAGATCCAATGAAACTTCCGTTAGTAAATTATAGTTTCTTGAATTTCTAACTTTATTAGGTAACTTAATTTTGTTTTGAGATACTGCCATCACTAAACGAACGTATCTATCTTGCAAGTTCCTTACAATATCATTTTTCCATTGCTTAAATTCAGTAGAATTGCGAGGTAATGTCTGTTTTTTACGTTCAATAGCAGTAGCTAAAAGCTGTTTTACATATAACTTTATATTATCTATATCAATTATCATGTTATAGGCTTGCATCTCGTTTAAATGGACATCTAAACAATCGATATTAAAGTCATGTAGTTCCTCTGTTGTCATTTGCCAAAGCAATTTGTCAGCATACCAGTATTTACGTCTTAAAAACACCTCAAATTCCTTTATATAGTATTCATGCTTCTCTTTAGCATATAAAATTACATGTACATCAGAGAATAATTTAAAGCTATTGATTATATCCTTATTTAACTTTGCAGTTGCAAACGCTGATTTGTGAGAATTACCTTTCAATTTCATTCTTTTGCTTCCATCTTTCAAGTCTACCAAAGTGAAACCTCTTTCAGAAAAGAATTGCTTGTATATATTTAAACCTTTTA
>NZ_CAXBLF010000110.1:0-4035 GCF_963976535.1 uncultured Algibacter sp.
CTTGATTCGCCCAGACCTACTATAAAATTTGAGGACTATGCGTATAACGAACTGAGGTACACCATTTTGAAAAAAACCAACCCTGAAGAAGCAGAAAAGTTACTTAAAGTAGCACAGGAGCTCATAAACTTACGGTGGAAAACCTATGAGGATATGTCGGGATGGGCAGCAAAAGAGTTTAGCCCAGTGATTTAATGAAAAATACTTTTTGTATAAAATATAATTCAAACGGTATTGGCAAACGGTAACTATTTGCATTGGCAAAACTCTGGTTTAGACCTAGTTTGAAAGATAATCAGTGCGTGCCTAAAAATGTTCATGTTTGTGGTGTAAACATGGTAAGCCCGAGTTTCAAGATGTTGGAACAAATTGTTGAAAAATATGGTAGGAATAAAATAGTGACGGTTCGAAAAATAAATGATATTTATATCATTTATTACTATCAAGAATAATACCTTTTGTAAATTAAGTTCGGTAAATTTGAATTAAAAATTATGACAAATAAAGTAACTAAAGAAATGTATTAGATATGAATTCATTATTATAATATAGTAACCAAATATGAATAGAATAGATTTCACAAAAATTAAACAGAGCTTTAAAGCTTTCAAGTATATATTATTATTTATTCCTACAATTTTAATATCTCAAAACGAAATGCTCATAAGGCAATTATCAGAAAGGCAAGTAACCAGAGAAAATTTTGATGAAAAAGGAAACTTGCTCAATACACAGACTTTTAAAATTGGGAAAGTAAAAATTTCTGAAAAATATTATGAAATTGAAGTTGAAACAGAATTGTTTGATGAAAGAGGCATATCTACCGATAAATACACAACCTCCTATCGTTGTAAGCCTGAAGAATCTAGCACTATTGTTATGGTATTTCCATTTTATAACCCAAAAAAAATGGCTACCGAAATAAGCACCACCTCAAGAAATTTTAAGGAGCTTTATGATTTAAATGCTCTTGTGGATTTAGAATTGGAAATAAATTTCGATTCAGGATTGTTGAATTTTTTTGGTTCCAAAAGCAAGATAAAAATTTATGAAAGGAATTTGGTAACTAACAATTCCACAAAAACCATTCGCTCCAAGCTTAACGCTAAAGCTTATGCGCTTGGTATAAGAATTAAAGAATTTGAATATGACGTAATCGAAACACTTAATGATAAAAATTTGCTGTCCTTTCAGAAATTCATCGAAGAAGACGGCAGTTATTTTACAATAACCTATAAACCAAAAGAAGATGAATAATTATGACACACTGTCTGAAGCAGTAAATGACCTTATTCGAAGAGGATATACTTATGATTTCAACTTAAAACCTGAATGTTTGGAATGTGCTTCGCTCAAAATAGAAATACATCCTGAAGATTTTGAAGTGGAAAAAACCTATCGCTTTGAAGGGATGAGCAGCACGGACGATAATAGTGTGCTTTATGCCATTTCATCAAAAAACGGGATTAAAGGACTTTTGGTAGATGCCTATGGCGTCTATGCCGAAAACATTTCGGAAACAATGAGAAAAAAATTACGATAAACACTTAAATAATTATATAATGGAAAACCACAAAGATCACAAAAACAAAAACATGGACCATTCCAAGATGGACCACTCGAAAATGGAAGACCCAAAATCGGACGATCACTCTAAAATGGATCACTCTAAAATGGATCATTCCGGTCATGACGGCAACGCACCAATGGGAATGGCAGGACACGACCACCATAAAATGATGGTCAAGGACTTTAGAAAACGGTTCTGGGTATCATTGATAATTACCATCCCAATTCTCTTCTTCTCACCAATGATACAGGACTTTTTTGGTTACGAATACTTACTGCCTGGGAATCCATATTATCTATTTGCCTTGTCATCCTTTGTGTATTTCTGGGGTGCATGGCCATTTTTAAAAGGGTTTTATGGTGAGATGAAAACCAAAGGTGCCGGAATGATGACCTTGATTTCAATGGCTATTAGTGTTGCTTATTTTTATAGCACTGCAACTGTTTTCGGACTCAAGGGTGAAGATTTCTTTTGGGAATTAAGTACCCTTATCGTTATTATGCTTTTGGGGCATTGGCTGGAAATGAAATCGGTTTTAGGGGCATCAAAAGCCTTACAATTATTGGTAAGCATGTTGCCTTCCGAGGCACATAAAGTCGTTGGAGACACCATTCAAGATGTGAAGTTGGACGATCTTATAAAAGATGATATCATCTTGATTAAACCAGGGGAAAAAGTACCTGCAGATGGTATTATTACCGAGGGCACCAGTTATCTTAACGAATCAATGCTGACGGGAGAATCAAAACCTGTAAAGAAAGAGCAAGACGATGCGGTTATTGGAGGTTCCATTAATGGCAACAGTACCTTAAAAGTTAAGGTTAAGCATACAGGTAAAGACAGCTATCTCAGCAAGGTCATTAAAATGGTTGATGAGGCACAACGCACCAAATCGAAAATGCAAAACCTTTCTGATAGAGCTGCAAAATGGCTGACCTATATTGCTTTAGCTATTGGATTTGGCACATTGGCAGTATGGCTTATTTTAGGGTTTCCATTTGTATATGCATTGGAAAGAATGGTTACGGTTATGGTCATTGCCTGTCCACACGCTTTAGGTCTAGCCATTCCATTGGTAGTTGCTATATCCACAGCAGTTTCAGCTCAAAATGGATTGCTCATTCGTAATCGGACTGCTTTTGAAGAATCCAGAAAAATATCAGCATTATTATTCGACAAGACTGGAACATTGACCAAAGGAGATTTTGGTGTTACCAGAATGAAATCTGTTACAGACACCTATTCCGAAGCGGAAATTCTTCGATTGTCAAGTGCTTTGGAGCAAAGCTCGGAACATCCTATTGCTGTTGGAATCATTAAAAAAGTGAAGGCAGATAATGTGGCCATTCCAAAACCTGAAAAATTCAATGCCATTACTGGTAAAGGCGTAGAAGCCGATGTTGAAGGCAAAAAAGTAAAAGTAGTTAGCCCAGGTTATTTACGCGATGAAAATATTGCCATTCCAGAAGATGCTTATAGTGATGCTGCCGAAACGGTTGTGTTCGTTTTAATTGACGGAAAATTGGCAGGATACATAGCGCTTTCAGATGAAATTAGACCAGAATCTGCCGATGCCATAAAAACCTTTAAAAAGAACAATATTAAAGTATATATGGCTACAGGCGATAATGAAAAAACCGCCAAAGCCGTCAGTGATAAACTTGGTTTAGATGGTTACTTTGCTGAAGTTCTACCACATCAAAAAGTGGAAATTGTAAAAGACTTACAAGATAAAGGAGAATTTGTAGCTATGACAGGTGATGGTGTAAACGATGCACCTGCATTAGCACAAGCAAATGTTGGAGTTGCAGTTGGTTCTGGTTCCGATATTGCTGCTGAAACAGCCGATATTATTTTGGTAAATAGCAATCCAAAAGATATTGCCAATTTAATTTTATTTGGCAAAGCAACTTATAGTAAGATGATACAGAATTTAATTTGGGCAACGGGCTATAACATTGTAGCTATTCCATTAGCAGCAGGAGTATTATACGCTTCAGGTTTTGTTTTAGGGCCAGCTGTAGCTGCTGTTTTTATGAGCTTAAGTACGATTATTGTGGCCATTAATGCGCAACTATTAAAGCGTAAAATTGGTAAAAAATAATGAATAAAAAAGAAAAACTCAACAAGATATTCTTAATCTTGTTGAGTTTATTTGTAGTCATGTTGGGCTATGGGATATTGCTTCCAGTCTTACCTTATTATACTGAAAGACTCGCCTTAAATGACAATCTGGATACGGATCTAATCAACTTCCATATCGGATTGCTTACCAGTATTTATCCTCTTTTTCAATTACTATTTGTAGTGGTTTGGGGAAAACTTTCAGACAAATACGGTCGTAAGCCCATTATTATTATCGGTCTTGTCGGGTTTGTAATAATGCAGTTGCTAACGGGATTTGCCACATCTTTGACAATGCTTTATGCAGCTCGAATTTTTGGAGGTATTTTTACATCGTCAGT
>NZ_CAXBLF010000111.1:0-4006 GCF_963976535.1 uncultured Algibacter sp.
TTTCAATAGTCGCTGGTATATAGCTTCCTGTACCAGTAATTTTAATATTCATAAATATGAAAATTATTATAATTTGTTTAATTCTACCAAAATAAAATATTTCAAACCAATTAAAACTCAATTTAAAATAAATTTACGATGTTCAAACCCCGTTTTCAGGCTTCTTCATAGGCTTCGATAGGTACACAAGAACAAATTAAATTTCTGTCTCCATACGCATCATCAACACGTCTTACACTTGGCCAAAACTTATTATTCTTTACATAGTCTAATGGAAATGCAGCTTTTTCACGAGAATATGGGAAATACCATTCGTTTGCAGTAATCATATCCAAAGTGTGAGGTGCATTTTTTAACACGTTATTATCATCTTCTTTTGATAGGCTATCTATCTCTTTTTTTATGGAGATCATAGCATCGCAAAATCGATCGATTTCAGCTTTACTTTCACTTTCAGTAGGTTCAATCATTAAGGTTCCAGCTACTGGAAAAGATACTGTAGGTGCATGGAATCCATAATCCATTAAACGTTTTGCAATATCTGTAACTTCAATACCATGTGCTTTAAAAGGTCTGCAATCTACAATCATTTCATGTGCTGCACGACCACGTTCACCAGAATATAATGTATCAAAACTTCCTTGAAGTCGATGTTTTATATAATTAGCATTTAAAATGGCAATTTTAGTAGACTCTTTTAAGCCGTTAGCTCCAAGCATTTTTATATATCCATAAGAAATAAGACATGCTAAAGCAGATCCAAAAGGTGCTGCGGAAATTGCTGTGATAGCCTTATCTCCTCCAGTTTTCACTAAAGGGTTGCCGGGTAGGAATGGCACGAGTTGTTTTGCAACACAAATAGGACCAACACCAGGACCACCGCCACCATGAGGTATCGCAAACGTTTTATGTAAGTTAAGGTGGCAAACGTCAGCTCCAATATTTCCTGGGTTAGTTAAACCAACCTGGGCGTTCATGTTTGCTCCGTCCATATATACTTGTCCACCGTTATCATGAATAATTTGGGTAATTTCTTTTATTGCTGATTCGTAAACACCATGTGTTGATGGATATGTAACCATTAAAGCAGATAGATTTGCTGCATGTAATTCTGCCTTTTCGCGTAAATCATCAACATCGATATTACCCTCTTCTGTTGATTTAGTAACAATCACTTTCATACCCGCCATAACAGCACTCGCAGGATTTGTACCATGCGCAGATGAAGGAATTAAACAAATGTTTCTATGATGGTCACCACGAGATTCATGATACGCTTTTATAACCATAAGGCCTGCGAATTCACCTTGAGCGCCAGAATTTGGTTGTAATGATGTGGCTGCAAAACCAGTAATTTCAGTTAACTGATCTTCCAATGCTTTTAAAACTGTTAAATATCCTTTGGCTTGTTTTAAAGGTGCAAAAGGGTGTATGTTGCCCCATTTAAACCAACTTAAGGGTAGCATTTCTGAGGCCGCATTTAATTTCATAGTACATGATCCTAATGAAATCATAGAATGATTCAACGATAAATCTTTGCGTTCTAAAGATTTAATATAGCGCATTAATTCTGTTTCAGAATGATACGTGTTAAAGACAGGTTCAGATAAGAAATTAGATTGTCTTTGAATAGGTTCTGAAATGTTATTGGCTTGTTCAACTGAAGAAATTATAATAGTTTCTTTGTTTGCAGCTTCAGCAAAAATTGAAATCAAATAATTAATATCTCTTATTGATGTCGTCTCATTTACTGAAATGGTTACTGTGTGTTTATCTGGATAATACAGGTTTACTTTCTTTTCAGTAGCAATTTTCTTTATCTTTTTTGCTTTAGTTTTTACTTGCAGTGTGTCAAAATAGGAAGTGTTAACTTGCTCGTATCCTAAGGTTTCAAGTGCTTTAGCTAAGGTGGTTGTTTTGTTATGAACCTTATTAGCTATAAATTTTAAACCTCGAGGCCCATGATAGACCGCATACATACTAGCCATAACTGCCAATAATACTTGAGCGGTACAAATGTTTGAAGTCGCTTTATCCCTTTTAATATGTTGCTCGCGCGTTTGTAAAGCCATACGTAGTGCACGGTTACCATTTGCATCTTTAGTAACACCAATAATACGACCAGGCAAGTCTCGTTTATAAGCATCTTTGGTTGCGAAATATGCCGCATGAGGGCCACCATAACCCATTGGGATCCCAAAACGTTGGGTGGTTCCTACAACCACATCAGCTCCAAATTTACCTGGTGCCTCTAACTTAACTAAGCTTAAAATATCGGCGGCAACAGCCACTTTTATTCTAGCCTTATTGGCTTGATTTATAAATGATTTTATATCGGTAATTTGACCATCTTTTCCTGGGTATTGTAAAATAGCACCGAAAAATTCTTCTGAGAAATTAAATGCATCTTCTTTTCCAATAACTAATTCAATACCAATAGGTGTAGCTCTTGTTTGTAATAATGATAACGTTTGTGGTAATATGTTTTCAGAAACAAAAAACGTATTGATACCTGCTTTTTTCTGATCGCGCTCCCTTACAGCAAAAAGTAAACTCATGGCTTCTGCTGCTGCGGTACTCTCATCAAGTAAAGATGCGTTGGCAATTTCCATTCCGGTAAGGTCTATAACCATGGTTTGAAAATTCAATAATGCTTCTAATCTTCCTTGAGCTATTTCAGCTTGATAAGGTGTGTATGCTGTATACCAACCCGGGTTTTCAAGAATATTTCTTTGAATAACAGCAGGTAGAATAGTGGGGTGGTAGCCTAAACCTATATAAGTTTTGCGAGCTTTGTTTTTTTTAGATAAATCATGAATATGCAATAAATACTCATGTTCCGTCATGGGTTCATCCAAATTTAAACCGTTTTTTAAACGAATATCACTAGGGATAGTTTCAAAAATTAACCGATCTAAGGAGTCTAAACCTAAGGTTTCTAACATAAGTTTTTGGTCTTCTTCTCTTGGACCAATATGACGCAAAGCGAAAGCATTCGTGTTCATTAAGCAGAATTTAATTATATAATTCGCAAAAATACGTAATATTTAATGTGTTTTATTGAGCGAAATAGAAAGTTTTTAACTATTCACAAACGTTATCAACACTTTCGTTACTTTTGTTTTATGATGTTCTTAAAGCAACTTTTTAATTTTTACATCAATAGTAGTATTCATGTAGCTTTAGCTGTTTATGCGTTTACATATATTACTCTAGTTGAGTATGATATTCAGTACGATGAAAATGTACTGTATTTTGTGTTTTATGCGACTATTACAGGCTATAACTTTGTGAAGTATTTTGGGATAGCAAAATTTCATCATAGAAGGTTAGCAGGTTGGCTAAAAGTTATTCAAATATTTTCTTTGATAAGCTTTGTGTTACTGTGTTATTATGGTTTACAACTACCTACTAAAATACTAGTTTATATCGCCATATTTGGAGGGATTACATTTTTATATGCTATTCCTATTTTGCCTAAGCGAATTTTTATTGATAAACATCAAAATCTAAGAAGTATTGGTGGTCTTAAAGTTTATGTTATAGCTGCAGTTTGGAGTGGAGTTACAGTATTTTTGCCTATATTAAGTAATGAGCTGTCAATAAGTGCAGATGTTTTAATTACTGGTGTACAGCGATTTATTTTCGTTATACTTTTAATGCTGCCTTTTGAAATTAGAGATTTAAAATTTGACAACTTAAAACTTTCAACCATACCACAGAAAATTGGAGTGAAACAAACCAAAATTATTGGTGCAGCCTTGGTTTTAACTATATTTTTACTCGAATTTTTTAAGGATGGAATAACTATAAATGGAATTTTAGTGCTACTTGTAGTTTTGGTAATTGCATTACTTTTTTTACTCTATTCTAAAATAGATCAAAATAAATATTACAGTTCTTTTTGGGTGGAAGGATTACCAATATTGTGGTTAATCTTATTACTAGCTTTTAATTAGTGTTTGGACGGAAACACAGCAAAATTAAATTTGTTTCTTTTTGCGCC
>NZ_CAXBLF010000112.1:0-3915 GCF_963976535.1 uncultured Algibacter sp.
TATGGGAAGAAACCTAGTTATAAAGAGTTGATTAAATGGATAAAGTATTAATATGGAAAAAATAAAGAACATACTTAATTACACTTTCAATCTTACAAATGATATTAGTATTTCAGTAAAAGGCATATTGTTGGTTATTTCAGTTATTATCCTTACGTCCATTCTACTAAACACATTTAGAAAAATACTAACAAGACGCCTGCCAAATGAAGATAAAGCAAAGTTTAAAATATTATTTGGTTATGGTAAATGGATAGTTTACCTAATCATATTACTTCTTACCTTTCATGGTATTGGTGTTAATGTAACTGCTGTTTTTGCTGCATCTGCGGCGCTTTTAATTGGTGTAGGTTTAGCATTGCAAACCTTATTTCAAGATATTATTGCTGGAGTATTAATTTTAATAGACCAAACGATTCATGTAGGTGATATTATTGAGATTGATGGTAAAGTTGGACGGGTAGATGAAATAAAATTAAGAACTACAAGAGCAGTAACCATAGATAACAAAGTGCTTATTATTCCGCACCATTTATACCTTACTAATAGTTCGTATAATTGGACTCAGAATGGTTCAACAACTCGAGAATCGGTTGTAATTGGTGTTGCTTATGGTAGTGATGTGCAATTAGTAAAAAAACTACTTTTAGAAGCTGCAAATAATCATGATTTGATATTAAAACAACCAGCTCCTTATGTGTTCTTTACAAATTTTGGAGACAGTGCTTTAGAATTTAAATTAGTTTTTACTTTAAATGATAGTTTTCAAGGTGCCATCCCTAAAAGTGATTTGCGTTTTGAAATAGATAGACTATTTAGAGAACACAACATTAGTATACCATTCCCTCAAAGAGATATCCATATTATTCAAAAACCACAGTAAATTTAAAATCAATCGGCGAATGAATCATAGGATAAGAAAAGAAACGAGATGTGTATTGGTATTATGTTTCTTTTTTGTTTTTCAATTTTCAACAGCGCAACTCACAGATATAGCAAGATTAGAGTATTCGTTTATACCTCAGAGTAATTCAGAAGACCAGTATACGAGATTACGAGCGCTTTTAAATTATCCTATTGAAGTTAAGAATGATGCTTATCTTATAATTGGAGCAGAGTATAATCGTGTTTTTCTAAATTTAGAAGAGAATTATCCATTCGACACATCGGTTTTAGATAGAATTCATATCATAGATTTAAACATTGGTTATACCTTCAAATGGAATGAAAAGTGGCGGCTAGGAGCAAAGTTTAACCCTAGAATTGCTTCAACACTTACTAAGTCTTTAAACTCTGATGATTTTTTTATGAACGGAGGCGTTTTTTTAATAAATGATAGAACTAAAGATGAACGTTTAAAACGGCCCTATCGTTTAATTTTAGGATTAACATATAATGCAACTATAGGCTTGCCGTATCCGCTCCCATTTGTAAGTTATTATAGAGAAATTAATGAAAAATGGAGTTTCAATGCAGGAGTACCAAAGTCTAATTTAAAATATACGTTTAATAAAGAAAATAACATGCAAGCCTTTGTTGGGTTAGACGGCTATTTGGCTCACCTACAAGATGCTGTTATAATAAATGGACAAAATGTGGAACATATTTCATTATCTGTAGCCGTTGGCGGTCTTGGGTATGAATATTGCTTTACTAAACATTTAGTAGCTTATATGTACACAGGTTATACCTTTAGATTGAATAACGTATTACGAAACAAAAACAGAGATGAAGTTTTTAAATTAGATGATTTAAATGCATTCTATTTAAGAACAGGAATAAAATTTAAAATTTAAGTATGTCAAAAATATTAGTAATAGAGGACGAAGCGGCGATTAGACGTGTGCTTGTAAAGATTCTTTCAGAAGAAAATGAAGCTTATAAAGTAGATGAAGCTGAAGATGGTTTATTAGGTATAGAAAAAATAAAAAACGAAGATTTTGATTTAATACTTTGTGACATAAAAATGCCAAAAATGGATGGAGTTGAAGTATTAGAAGCTGTCAAAAAAATTAAACCTGAAATACCAATAGTTATGATTTCTGGTCACGGCGATTTAGATACCGCTGTAAACACAATGCGCCTTGGTGCTTTTGATTATATTTCAAAACCACCAGATTTAAATAGGCTTTTAAACACAGTTAGAAATGCTTTAGATAGAAAAGAATTGGTTGTAGAAAACAAAATTCTTAAGAAGAAGGTTAGTAAAAAATATGAAATGATTGGTGAAAGCGATGCCATTTCACAAATTATAGATATCATTGATAAAGTAGCACCAACCGATGCCCGCGTATTAATAACTGGACCTAACGGAACAGGTAAGGAATTAGTGGCTCACTGGTTGCACGAAAAGAGTGCACGTGCAAAAGGTAATTTAATTGAAGTGAATTGTGCAGCAATACCAAGTGAATTAATAGAAAGTGAGTTATTCGGACATGTAAAAGGAGCGTTTACAAGTGCTAATAAAGACAGAGCAGGGAAATTTGAAGCTGCCAACGGAGGCACTATTTTTCTTGATGAAATAGGAGACATGAGCTTATCGGCGCAAGCTAAAGTTTTACGTGCATTGCAAGAAAGTAGAGTGCAACGTGTAGGTAGTGATAGGGATATTAAAGTAGATGTGCGTGTTGTTGCAGCAACAAACAAGAATTTAAAAAAGGAAATTGAAGCAGGTCGATTCCGTGAAGATTTATATCACAGGCTAGCTGTAATTTTAATTAAAGTCCCAGCTTTGAATGACAGACGTGATGACATTCCATTATTGATAAAACACTTTTCTGAAAAAATAGCGAACGAACAAGGTACTGCTAAAAAAGTGTTTTCGGACAAGGCCATTAAACTGCTTCAAGAGTATGATTGGACAGGAAATATAAGAGAACTTAGAAACGTTATAGAACGCTTGATTATCCTTGGTGGAACTGAAGTTAGCGAGCAAGATGTTAAGATGTTTGCAAGTAAATAAAAAAGAAAAAAAACGGTCTGACAAAACTATGTTTTAATGACATGAATTTAATTCAGCCAAATAATTTGAAGCTAATGCTTTAAGGTTGTTTTTATAAAAACGCCTAATAGCTTCAATACTTTTTGTTGAAATATCTACAGGAGATTCAATGTTTTCTATAGTTCCATGGTTAAACCCGCAAATTTTTAATACTTCGTTGCATGTTTTAATGTTTGATGATATGGCATCATTATAAGAAAGAATTAATTGTTTCTTTTTAAGCGTTAATTCCTTTTCTTTCTGACGTGCTAATTTACTTATAATTTGTTTTTCTTTAAGTTTTAGTGCTTCTTGTTGCTGTTTTAATATCAATTGTTCATTTTCTAAATCGGAAAGTTCTTCGTTTTTAGCAGCGCTATTGTTATAGATAACTAAAGCACATTTGTCAATTTCAATAACACTTGCTTTACTAATATCTCTGGCGCGTTTTACATAAAAACGTCCATCTTCAAAAGTTGAAACATCCTCTACTTTTGCTAGTAACTCAATACCTTTATTGGCTAAATTTAGAGCAGTCTTACAACCACAAGTTTTTAATGTTATTTTTGAAAGTTTAAAAGATTCTACAGACCTATTAGCATAATATTTTAAATGGCTAATGTTATTAGAATCATAAGCATCCTTAACATGAGAATAGGCATTTACTAAATAGGAATTTGCATCGTCACAATTTGTTTGTCCATTAGAAATAAATGAGACTAATAAAACTAAAAGCAGATAATAGTTTTTCATTTTTTTTGGGTTGGTTACATAAATGGGAGCAACGAATGTATAAAAACAATACAACTTTAATGTGCAGTTGGTCGAAATTGTAAAAAGTAAATTAATGAGTAGTTTTAGTGTTCGGAAATTTTTAAGATCTTTATAAAAGTATCTATTCTAAGTTTTACATCGTCAGGAATTATTTCATTTTC
>NZ_CAXBLF010000113.1:0-3858 GCF_963976535.1 uncultured Algibacter sp.
AAAATCTTTTAGCCTATACCCAATCTATCGTTCGGACTATCTTACAAATTTTAATAGGACACTATTGAAAATAGAACTTAACAAGTGTTAAGCGTTTTTATTATTTGTTTTTAAAAGCTTTTGCTGTTGCTTTATAGTTAGTGTACTTCCATCATGACTCCATCCAGGAGGCGCAAAGGCATACATGAATTTATGATACCAGTTTTTAGACTTTTTCATGTCGTTCCAAATATCTTTATATTCATGTGTTAAAATAACTAAAGGATTGTATGATTTAGGGGCATGTGTAACCCCATATTTTATATCTATGGTTTCATCCAACTCTTTCCAAGTGCCAAAAAGTTTATCGAAAATATTCAAAAAACCGCCATGGTTTTTGTCCATATATTCAATATTCTGAGCATGATGAACCTGATGCATGGTGTGTGTATTAAAAACCCTTTCGATAATGCCTAATTTAGGAACATATACCGAGTGCAACTGAAATTGCCATAAAGCCTCAATACCTAAAGAGACAACGAGCATTTCTGGAGGAAAACCAAGTGCAGGAATCCACATATAGAAAAAGGGTTTGTAAAAAATAGTAAACCAACCGTTTCTTACGGCAGTACCTAAATTAAATTTATCTGATGAATGATGAACAATATGTGCTGCCCATAAAAAACGGACATTATGATTTTGGCGATGAAACCAGTAATAACTAAAATCATCAGCTAATTGGCAAAGTATCCATACATACCAAGCATAACCAAAAGATTCCCAGCCCATTATATTTGTGCGAATACCATTTACTTCGGGATTAAAGATTTCGTAGGTAATGGAAAAGACTAATATAAACGCTATTGTTTTGGCTATAGGCGCCAATATAGCAGACCCTATCCCCATGGCAAGACTAGCTGTTAAATCTTTCCAACTGTATAAATCCTTTTGTTCTTTATGCTGTTTGCTATATAATAATTCGAGCAAAATGAAAACTAGAAAAAGAGGAACACCGTATACTAGAGGGTTTGTGAAATCCATTAAAATTATTGTTTTTTCAAAAATAGACTGATTTTATGAGTAACGTTAAAGAACCTCCATTTATTTTAAAAAAAAAATCTCTTTGAAACTAAATAGTTTTAAAGAGATTTTTGAGTTGAGAAAAGGTTATTATTTTGCGAGTACGACTTCTTTTTTTGAATTAAAATCAACTTCAATTTGATTACTTAAAATATCTTCAAAGGTTTCTCTTTTTCTAATTAAATGCGCTTTGTTGTTAAACCATAAAACTTCAGCAGGTCGGAATCTTGAATTGTAATTACTTGCCATAGAGAAGCAGTAAGCACCAGCATTTTTAAAACACAAAATATCACCTTCATTAATTTCGTTAATGCGCCTATTGTTTCCAAAAGTGTCTGTTTCACAAATATAACCTACAACCGTATAAAAACGCTCTCTGCCTTTTGGGTTAGATATATTAACGATATCATGATGAGATCCATAAAGCATAGGGCGTATTAAATGATTAAACCCAGAATCAACTTGAGCAAAAACCGTTGAAGTGGTTTGTTTTACAGCGTTTACTTTAGTTAAAAATCTGCCAGATTCGCTAACCAAAAATTTACCAGGTTCAAAAGCTAAAGTTAAATCCTTGCCATAAGCTGCACAAAAGGCATTAAACCTTGAGGACAGTTTTTTACCTAATTCTTCAATATTAGTTTCAATATCACCTAGTTTATAAGGCACTTTAAATCCTGATCCAAAATCGATGAAATCTAAATTTTTAAATTGTTTAGCGGTATCAAATAATATTTCGCTAGCATATAAGAAAACTTCAATATCTAAAATATCACTACCCGTATGCATGTGAATACCGTTGATAGTCATTTTAGTATTTTCAACAATTCTTAATATATGAGGTATTTGATGGATTGAAATTCCAAATTTAGAATCGATATGTCCAACAGAAATATTAGCATTTCCACCAGCCATAACGTGAGGGTTAATACGAATACATACAGGAACTTTTGGATGCTTCGTGCCAAATTGTTCTAAAATAGATAAATTATCAATGTTAATTTTAACACCTAATTTTGCAGCTTGTTCTATCTCATCTAATGCTACTCCATTTGGTGTGAAAATAATTTCCTCCGGAGAAAATCCAGCAGCTAATCCTAATTGAACTTCTTGAATTGAAACGGTGTCAATACCAGATCCGAGTGACTTAAAAAGCTTTAATATAGAAATGTTAGACAATGCTTTAACAGCGTAATTAAGTTTTAGTCTCTTAACACCTTTAAATGCGTTGGTTAGTCTTTTATACTGACCTTCAATTTTTTCAGCATCATAAACATAAACGGGACTTCCAAACTCTTGAGCAATTTTAAGTAACTGATTATCCAACATAGATTTTCTAATTTTTGTCAAAGATATTTCTATTGAAACTTATAAAAAAATAAATAAATAAAAAACACTACAAATTAAACATTTTGTTAATTATTTAACAATATTGACTCAAGTATTAATTTTCAAAGTTTTCGCAATTAAATATTAGGGTAAGTAAACGCTATTATTTACATTTGTGAATCTTAAAAAAGAAGCGATATTATGAATTTACACGAATACCAAGGTAAAGAAATATTAAGCAGTTTTGGAGTGCGCATACAACGCGGTATCGTTGCCCAAAATGCACAAGAGGCAGTTGTTGCTGCAAAGCAATTAACTAATGAAACTGGAACGAGTTGGCACGTTATAAAAGCACAAGTGCATGCAGGAGGAAGAGGAAAAGGTGGCGGTGTTAAAATTGCTAAAAACTTAAAAGAGGTTGAAGAGATTGCAGGACAAATTATAGGAATGAATTTGATTACACCTCAAACTTCAGCTGAAGGTAAGCGTGTTCATCAAGTTTTAGTTGCTGAAGATGTATATTATCCTGGTGAAACTGAAACGAACGAGTTTTATATGTCGGTTTTATTAAACAGAGGAACTGGACGTAATATGATTATGTATTCTACTGAAGGTGGAATGGATATTGAAACAGTTGCAGAAGAAACGCCACATTTAATTTTTACTGAAGAAGTTGATCCTACTGTAGGTTTAATGCCATTTCAAGCAAGACGCGTTGCTTTTAATTTAGGATTATCTGGAATGGCGTTTAAAGAAATGACAAAATTTGTTACTAATCTTTATACAGCTTATGTAAAATCTGATTCCTCTTTATTTGAAATCAATCCAGTTTTAAAAACTAGTGATAATAAAATAATGGCTGTTGATGCTAAAGTAACGATTGATGATAATGCTTTATTTAGACATAAAAACTATGTTGATTTACGAGATGTTCGTGAAGAAAGTGCTATTGAAGTTGAAGCTGGTGAACTTGGTTTAAACTATGTTGATCTAGAAGGAAATGTTGGTTGTATGGTGAATGGAGCAGGTTTAGCCATGGCTACAATGGATTTAATAAAACAAGCAGGAGGAGAGCCAGCTAACTTTTTAGATGTTGGTGGTACTGCTGATGCTGCTCGTGTTGAAGCGGCATTTAAAATCATATTAAAAGATCCAGCGGTTAAAGCAATTCTTATTAATATTTTTGGTGGTATTGTACGTTGTGATCGTGTTGCTCAGGGTGTTATTGATGCGTATAAGAATATGGGAACTATAAATGTGCCAATCATTGTGCGTTTACAAGGAACTAATGCTGATATTGCTAAAGAGTTAATTGATAATTCAGGATTGGATGTAATGAGTGCTACAGAGTTTCAAGAAGCTGCTGATAAAGTACAGCAAGTATTATCATAAATAATATTTAATTTATTGAAGATGTCACTTTGAGGGCATCGAAAGGTTTTTTAAAGACAAGACATCATATATATATATATA
>NZ_CAXBLF010000114.1:0-3748 GCF_963976535.1 uncultured Algibacter sp.
AGCTCGCCTGTTCTCTAAAAATGTACACTGTACATTTTCTTAACGCTCCATCGCCATGGGGTGGTTCGGGATATGACCCTGTGTCTTAAAGATTATTTTATAACCTTCACATCTACATAAGAGTAAAAAAAAGCAAAGCCGTGAATGTTTCTTTTTAGAGGCAGTTTGACGTGCTTACTTTATGTTTCATTCAAAACCATGCTTTTTAACATAATTCCATATATTATATCACAAATATATAAAATTATAGATTAAATGCTAATAAATTCGATAAACTGCTATATATTTTATTATTTATGAAGTATTTTCTTCAAAAATCACAAAACAAAATTTCAATATTTTTGAGTAGACGACATTTTATAACACCTGCTCACCGTTCACTAAAAATGTAAACTATACATTTTCTTATTGCTCTGTCAACTGAGGTAGTTCAGGACATAATTTTGTTCCTTAATTGAATTATTTTGTTTTCCAATTTATATAATTATTGTACTTTGAAAGTTTAAAACCTATCCTTATGAAATTAAGATATTCCCTTTTCTTGAGTATCACTTTACTCCTGTTTTTTCTACTAGCCTGCTCTAGTCCCAAAAAAGAGTTTGCTACCATGCTCATTTTTGGCGGCACAATTTACACTGTTGACTCTACTCAGACTAGTGTAGAGGCTGTAGCTACAAAAAACAATATGATTCTTTTTGCTGGAAACCTTTCAGAAGCTGAACAATTTAAAAATGACCAAACAGAGCTTATTAATCTAAATGGCAAAACAATGACACCTGGCTTAATTGAAGGTCATGGTCATTTTATGGGTTTAGGCTATAATGAATTAAATCTAGATTTGATGAACACGACAAGTTATCAAGATATTGTAGATGCTGTAGCAGAACGTGTAAAAACTGCTAAACCTGGAGAATGGATTATAGGTAGAGGATGGCACCAAAGTAAATGGGATTCTATGCCTACTGGAATAGTTAAAGGTTTTCAAACGCATCATTTACTCAGCGAAATATCACCAGAAAACCCTGTTTACTTAAGTCATGCTAGTGGTCATGCAGGGTTTGCTAATGCCAAGGCTATGGAGATTGCTGGTTTACAAATTTTAGCAAAAGAAGGCATTAAAAAGTTTGACATTAAGGGAGGAGAAGTTATTGTAGATGAATTTGGTAGACCAACAGGAATTTTTAACGAACGCGCACAATCACTAATTCGTAAGCATATTCCAGAAAAGACTCCTGAAACAGACATTCAAGCTTTCAACCTTGCAGTTGAAGCTTGTCATAAAAATGGTATTACAAGTTTTCATGATGCTGGTATATCAAGAGAGACTATCGTTCTATATGAAAAAATGAAATTGGAAGGTAAAATGAATACTAGAATATATGCTATGCTTACTGGTTGGGATAAAGAATTACTTAATGAATGGTATTCAAAAGGTCCATTAGTTGATGTTGATCATCTTTTAACTATACGGTCTGTAAAATTAAACTGTGATGGTGCTTTAGGTTCTCGTGGTGCATGGCTTATTGAACCTTATACAGATAGACCAGATCATTTTGGTCATGAAACCCTCCCAATGGATTTTGTAAAAAAAACGGCTTTAGATGGTCTTGAAAATGGGTTTCAAGTATGCTCTCATGCTATCGGTGATCGTGCCAATAAAGAAATTCTTGACAGGTATGAATCTGCGTTTAAAGAATTACCAGAGTTAGCCTCAGATCACAGGTTTAGAATAGAACATGCACAACATTTACACCCTAATGATATCCCTCGTTTTTCGGAATTAGGTGTCATTCCTGCTATGCAAGCTATACACATGTCTTCAGACAGACCTTGGGCCATTGACCGCTTAGGAGAAAAACGAATTAAGGAAGGCGCATATATGTGGCAAGCTTTACTGCAAAGTGGTATCCCGATTGTTAATGGAACAGATGTTCCTGTTGAACCACTTAACCCAATAGCTAGTTTCTATGCCAGTGTAAGCAGGAAAACGCTGAAAGGCACACCAGAAGAAGGTTATGAACCAGAGCAAAAGATGACAAGAGAACAAGCACTAAAATCTTACACTTTAGACGCTGCTTATGGTGCTTTTGAAGAAGACATAAAAGGATCCATCAGTATAGGCAAGCTTGCAGATTTCACTATTTATAATCAAGACTTAATGACAGTAGAAGAACATGAAATTTTAAACACTGAAATTGTGATGACTATTTTTGATGGCAAAGTGGTCTATTCTTTGAGCGAATAGACCAACATAAATTATTAAGTTTGAAAAAAATTACTTAACAGGAATAGCCTTCAAAATCTCCAAAACAAACTTCCAATATTTTTGCGTTGAAGAAATCTGAGCGCGTTCATCAGGTGAATGTGCTCCTTTGATATTTGGACCAAAACTAATCATATCCATGTCTGGATAATTTTGCCCGAGAATACCACATTCTAATCCTGCGTGACACGCCGCTACATTAGGTTTTTCTCCATTTAAATCTTCATATAATTTTGCCATTACTTTTAAAATGGCAGAATCCATATTTGGTGTCCATCCTGGGTAATCTCCAGATAATTCCACCTCGCAGCCTGTTAATTCGAAAGTCGCACGAAGCATATTAGCTAAATCTATTTTAGAACTCTCGACTGAAGAGCGTGTTAGACAACCAATTTTAATATGCCCATCTTTAACAATAACTCTAGCGATATTATTTGAGGTTTCAACCAATTCAGGAATATCAGCACTCATTCTATATACGCCATTTAATGCGCCATATAAAGCTCTTGTTAGACCTTCTTGAACGCCTAAATCCATGATTTTATTCGGCGTATCAACTTTGGAAATACTGATATCTAAATCGGGTTCCATAGTCTTCAATTCCTTTTTTATGGTAGTGGATAGCAATGCTATTTCTAATAAAAAAGCATCTTCATGAATAGCATCAATAGCTACAACAGCATTACTTTCTCTAGGAATGGCATTTCGTAAACTACCGCCATCAATTTCTGAAATTCGTAATCCGAAATTTTCAAAACCATCAAACAATATACGGTTCATGATTTTATTGGCGTTACCTAAACCTTCGTGAATTTGCATTCCCGAATGTCCACCTTGCAAACCTTTTACTGAAATTTTATAACCTATTTTAAATTCTGGAGTTTCTTCTTCATCATAAGTTCTTGTTGCCGTTACATCTATTCCTCCAGCACAGCCTACTCCTATTTCATCATCTTCTTCTGTATCTAAATTCAATAAAATACCTCCAGATAGCAAGCCTCCTTTTAAACCCATGGCACCTGTCATTCCGGTTTCTTCATCTATGGTAAACAACGCTTCAATAGCTGGATGTGGTATATCGGTGCTTTCTAAAATAGCCATAATAGTTGCAACGCCCAAACCATTATCTGCTCCAAGGGTAGTACCTTTTGCTTTTACCCAATCGCCTTCTACAAACATCTCTATACCTTGAGTGTCAAAATCGAAAACGGTATCACCATTTTTTTGATGCACCATATCTAAATGCGATTGCATAACTATGGTAATCCTATTTTCCATTCCTACGGTTGCAGGCTTTTTTATAATGACGTTTCCAACTTCATCTTCAATGGTTTCTAATCCTAGGTTTTCACCAAAATGTTTCATGAAAACGATAACGCGTTCTTCTTTTTTTGATGGACGCGGTACTGCGTTTAAATCTGCAAATTTGTTCCAAAGGGCTTGTGGTTCGAGTTGTCTTATTTCTGAGTTCATAGTTTTATAATA
>NZ_CAXBLF010000115.1:0-3020 GCF_963976535.1 uncultured Algibacter sp.
TAATGAAGGAAAATAAAGAGTTAGAATTAGCGTGGGCGTTTGTGAATAATACAAATCGATCTATATTTTTAACGGGCAAAGCTGGGACTGGAAAAACCACGTTTTTGCACCGATTAAAAATGAACAGTTTAAAACGTATGGTGGTGGTGGCACCTACGGGTGTGGCTGCGATTAATGCTAAAGGTGTTACGATACATTCTTTTTTTCAGATGCCTTTTGGCCCTATTTTGCCTGATACAGATTTGAATGCTTCTAAAGGATTCAATAGAAAATTTGGTAAAACGAAAATCAATATTATTAAGTCGATGGACCTTTTGGTTATTGATGAAATTAGTATGGTTCGAGCTGATTTGTTGGATGGTATTGATAGAACGTTACGCCGTTTTAGAAACAGAAACAAAGTGTTTGGTGGTGTACAAGTTTTAATGATTGGCGATTTGCAACAACTCTCTCCTGTTATTAAGGTGCAGGAATGGGATTTATTGAAACATGTTTATAAGAATGGGTTCTTTTTTAGCAGTCTTGCATACCAACAATGTGAAGCAATTACTATAGAGTTGAAACATATTTATAGGCAAGAGAATCCAAAATTTATTGAAATACTTAACGAGATTAGAAATAATGAATTGAGCGAAGCTGCTGCTGCTGAATTGAACAAACGTTATATACCAGATTTTACACCTAAGCCAGATGCTGGTTATATTTCGTTAACGACTCATAATAATAAAGCCGAAGCGACCAATAGAATAGAATTGGAGAAGTTGACAACTAAAACGTTTACTTATGCAGCAGAAGTGGATGGGAAATTTCCTGAGTATGCTTATCCAAATGCAGCGACTTTGGAAATAAAAGTGGGCGCACAGGTGATGTTTGTGAAGAATGATAGTAGCCCTGATAAGCGCTATTTTAATGGTAAGATAGGGAAGGTAATTTTGTTGGATGCAGATGAAGTTGTGGTGCATTGCCCTGATGATGATTTTAATATTAACGTAACGCCCGAAATTTGGGAGAATATTAATTATTCTGTGGATGCAGAAACCAAAGCGATTACTGAAAATAAGATCGGGTCTTATACCCAAATGCCGTTACGTTTAGCGTGGTCTATTACGATTCACAAAAGTCAAGGGTTAACTTTTGAAAAGGCTATTATTGATGCTCAAGGTGCTTTTGCGCATGGGCAAACGTATGTGGCATTGAGCAGATGTAAATCTTTGGAAGGTTTGGTGTTGAAGAGTAAGATTCATTCTAGCCAAATTATCAGTGATGATAACGTGACCTCTTTTAATAAAAACGCTGAACAAAATGCACCAGATGAAGCAGTTTTAGAACATTCTCAGAAACATTTTCAGTTGGATTTAATTGCTGAAGTGTTTGGTTTTTATAAGTTTTTATATCCTTTGAATCGTATTTTAGATACTTATTATAAGAATAGAACAGTGGTTGAAGGGCCTATAGAAAATACTTTTTTACCTATTAAAGACACGATTACTAACCTTTTGAAGGTGGCTAATGGATTTAACGCACAGTTGAAACAGCTTTTGGAAGATGGTGGTTTGCCAGAAAAGAGTGCGACGATTCAAGTGCGTTTTAAAAAGGGGATTGGTTATTTTAAAACAGAAACAGAGACGAAGATTGTTACACCTTTAAAGACTTTTGCTTTTACTACGGATAATCAAACTGTGGGTAGTGAAATCACTAAACACTTGGATAGCTTTGAAGAATTACTTTCTGTAAAATTACTTTATTTTAAAGGTTTAGAGGAAGGTTTTACGGCTGAACAGATTTTAGAGTTGCGAGCTAAGTCGGTATTTATGGGTAAAGATAAACCCAAAAAACTTAGAAAAACAATTGTTGAAGGGACTAGCAATGTGGAGTTATTTGAAAAACTACGCATGTTGAGAAATGATATTGCTCAGGAGAAAGACTTGATTCATTATCAGATTTTTGCACAAAAAACACTTTATGAAATGTGTGAAACCTTACCAACCAATAAACGGGAATTGTTAAAGGTTAATGGCATGGGAAAAACACGTGTTGAAAAATATGGTTCAGCTATTTTAAAAGTGATTAGAGCGTATTGCGAAGCACATGATATTGAAACGGCTAACGAAGCAGAAATTTTTGATGTTGAGAAACCAAAAAAGAAAAAGGTTACAGACTCTAAGAAATTATCTTTAGAGTTATTTAAATCAGGTAAAACCATTTTTGAAATTGCCAAAGAGCGAGAATTTGTTCCTAGCACTATTATTGGACACCTAGCGAGTTTTATAGATTCAGGAGAAGTAAAAGTTACTGATTTAATGCCTGTTGAACATTATGAGGAATTGAAAGCTGTAATTCCAAAGAAAAAATTTGAAAGCTTATCTGATTTAAAAAATCAATTGGATGAGAAATACAGTTATGGGGAATTGCGTTTGGTCTTGGAGGATTTAAGAAAATAGCTTATTATTATAATGTCTAGACTATGTTAACCCTGATAACATAATCATGTATTACTTGTAAGGATTTTGAAGTGTTTAGACTAAAGTAAAATGTTTTATGAAATTCAAATTATTTAGTTAAATTAGTGTCCATGAACGTTATCATCCAATCTACTCTTAAAACACTACAAAAATCTCAAGTTTTATTAGATAATTTATCGAATGCCCAGTTGTGTGATGCTTCTGTTTCGCCTTACTATTCAAGTATAGGTACACATATTAGGCATATTTTAGATTTCTATGATTGTATTTTTAATATGAATACTGAAGATAAAGTAGACTTAACTGCTAGAAGTAGAAATAAAGATGTGGAATCTGATTGCGGTTGTGCTCAAGATTACCTAAACTTAATAATTGGGAGATTAAGTACTACCACAATAGATATTAATGAAGCCGTTATAGTAGTTGATGATTTAGGATTGGGTAAAACGGAAATACCTTATACTTATGGCTCATTATTGGCTCAAGCAAATAGCCATACGATACATCACTACGCAATAATCAATTATATTTTTGATAGATTAGGAATTGTTGTTAATG
>NZ_CAXBLF010000116.1:0-2753 GCF_963976535.1 uncultured Algibacter sp.
CTGGTGAGATTACTAATGATGATTTATTGGGTAATATTTTTGCTAATTTTTGTATCGGAAAATAGACAAAACACTTAAACTTCAACTAAAGAAATTTTAAGCAATAAGTATTATGATAAAAATCATGAAATCTATGAGGTAATTATTAATAAGTTTACGGTTCAAAAATCAATAAAATTATGATAAGTGAATATAGCAAATGGCACCATCCTTATAAACCTGCAGCAGATTATAAAAAGAAAGTAGCTTATTTCAGTATGGAGTTTGGTATCGATCAAGCTTTCAATATTTATTCTGGTGGCCTTGGTTTTTTGGCTGGGTCGCACATGCGATCGGGATTTGAATTGAAGCAGAATATGATTGGTATTGGGATGCTTTGGAAATATGGCTATTATGACCAAGCAAGAAACGAAGACCAAACTTTAAGAACAGACTTTAACGAAAAGCATTTTGATTTTCTTGAAGATACAGGTATAGAAGTGGAGATTAAGCTTCATGATAACCCCCATGTAAAGGTTAGAGCCTATGTTTTAAAACCTGAAATTTTTGGAACCGTGCCAATGTACTTTTTAAGCACTGATGTTCAGGGTAATGATCATATATCGAAAACTATTACTAATCATTTATACGACTCAAATCCAGTGACACGAGTTTCTCAAAGTATTGTATTGGGAATAGGCGGCGCTAAAGTTGTGGAAGTTTTGGGTGGTGCAGACACTTATCATTTAAACGAAGGTCATGCATTGCCAGCGTTTTATTATTTAAGAGACCAAGGTGTTAAAAAAAGTCAAATGGTTTTTACAACGCATACACCAGAAAAAGCAGGAAATGAAGAACGAGAAGCACGACATTTGAATAGGTGCGGTTTCTTTGGAAGGATCCTATCCAATGAGGAGCTAGAAAAGGAGATGGTTAATGGTGGTATGATAAATTATACCATTTCTGCTTTGCGGATGGCTAAAAAGGCCAATGCGGTTTCAAAATTGCATGCCATAGTGGCAAATGATATGTGGAAAAATTATGACGGTGTTAGCAAAATAATACCCATTACAAATGCACAAAACCAAAAGTTTTGGCAAGATGAAACTATCAAAAAAGTATGGTCCAAGAAAAATGCTAAAGCTTATAAGAAAAGAAAAACCGAATTAAAAACAGAATTATGCGATGTTGTTTTGCAACAAACCAACAAAACATTCGACCCTAATGTATTAACATTTGTTTGGGCACGACGTTTTGCAGAATATAAAAGAGCTGATTTATTATTGCATGATTTTGATCGATTTAAAAGACTGATATCTAACGAAAAATATCCTGTTCAGATTATTTGGGCAGGCAAACCGTACCCGTTTGATTATAATGCCATTGATGTTTTTAATCATTTGGTGCATCAGTCTAAGAACGAACCCAATCTTGCTGTATTGATTGGTTATGAAATAGATTTATCCAAAAAACTAAAATGTGGCTCGGATGTTTGGTTGAATACACCTAGAATTACCCGTGAAGCCTCTGGTACAAGCGGTATGACCGCAGCTATGAATGGTTCGGTAAATGTTTCAACAAATGATGGTTGGATTCCCGAGTTTCAAAAAGATGGACAAAACTGTTTCGTATTACCTGCATTAAATCACCATTTACCAGTTTGGGATCAAGATAAAATTGACACAGATAATTTATTCCATATTTTAGAAACTAAGGTTATTCCAATGTATTACGACAATCCTCAAAAATGGCAGGAAATGGTTTTTAATGCTATGGATGATGTTATTCCAGAATTTACTACCCAAAGAATGGCTGACGACTATTATAAGAAGTTATTTAATCCTATAATTTAACTAAATTTTGTCAAGCCCCGTCGGATAATAATAATTTTTTATGGCTCAAATTATTTATTTCAAATAGTTACTTGTAAGCAAAAGCCTATTATTGTTTATTATTATTTAAAATAAATCGATAAAACGCTTGTTTTTAACGATTAATTACATAGATTTGTCTTTTAAACCCTTAAATCTATAACATGAAAGTGAAGATTATTTTATTCTGTTTTAGCCTTTTCCTCTTTACGGGCATTGGTTTTGCTCAAAAAAAGAAAGAACCTAAAAGTTTCATTAGCGAAAAAGTTACAATTAGCAAGTATCACAATAAAAGTGAACTAGAACAGATGCAAAAAGGTCAACTAATAACACTATATTCTGAAAGAATACAAGTTCTTGTTAGAACATTACCTTATGTTGCTTTTGCAACAAAGCCTGGTATAACAATGACCACTTTAGGGATTCCAACTAATAATGATAATAAAAAAGCACTAGATAATCAATTTGAATCAACAGATGATTATCTTGAAAGTACTGGCGAATTTCATAGTGAGTATCTGCCTTATTCTGATACAGGAAATTTAATTGCGGGAATATTATTCTATGAAGAAATAATGAAATCTCTTCATCAATACAATGATTTTCGTTAATTATTAGTTTTATAATCAATAGTGTCCGATTAAAATTTGTAAGATAGTCCGAACGATAGATCGGGCATAGGCTAAAAGATTTTTTGAGATATGCCCATTACTTTTACAACAAGTAAAAAATCAAAAACTTTCTGAAATGACAAATCTATTGTAAATTGATTATCAATGAGTTAAAATCAAGTCTTGATTCTATATTCTATCAGCGCAGCGGTCTTGATTCTTTTATCGGACAATAATGTTTTATAATATTTTCTATCTCTTTTTTGAGTGAGTGTTTAGATTGATATTCATT
>NZ_CAXBLF010000117.1:0-2561 GCF_963976535.1 uncultured Algibacter sp.
TCAGAAAAAATGTCGAACTTCGTTTAACAACCGATAAAGTTCACCTGCACTGAACTTGTTTCAGTATTGAAACGGAACTTTATCTTTCACTATATGTAAGCTGAAACAAGCAATATGAATTCAATAATAGCATAAAATGTCAGAAACATGAGTAAGAAAACTTTCGGAACGCTTGCTGGAGTTTTTACACCTACTACCTTAACCATTCTTGGTGTAATCATGTACATTCGTCAACCCTGGGTTGTCGGTAATGCAGGTATTGTTGGTGCGTTAGCTATTTTATTAATTTCGGTTGGCATCACATTAACTACAGCATTAAGTTTATCATCAATTACTACCAATGTTCGTATAGGTGCAGGTGGTGCTTTTAGTATTATCTCAAAATCTTTAGGCTTGGAAATTGGTGGCGCTATAGGCATTCCGTTTTATATAGCTCAAGCTTTGGCTGTGGCCATGTATGTTTTTGGGTTTAGGGAAGGATTAGCCTCCATATTGCCTTATTTAAATCCTTTAATCCTTGATATCCTTATTTTTTCAGTGGTAATGACCATTGCGTTTATAAGCACAAGTTTTGCTTTTAAAATTCAATATATCATACTTGGCATTATTGTTTTGTCTTTAGTCTCCATCTATGGTGCTCTTTTTGTAAGCGATTTAAACTACGACTTCGAGTTGTTTGGTAAGTATCCAGGGTCTATAGAAAATAATTTCAGCGGAACATCCTTTTGGGTTGTTTTTGCAGTTTTTTTTCCGGCAGTAACAGGAGTAATGGCAGGCGCTAATATGTCTGGTGATCTTACGAGTCCACGAAAAAGTATTCCTAAAGGAACTATTTCAGCAGTAATTTTAACAACATTTATTTATATCAGTTTAATATTTGTTGCGTCACTTTTGGCAACTCCTACAGAAATGACCTCAAACTATAATTTGTTTATAGACAAAGCGCTTTATAGCCCTATTGTACTTGCTGGTTTATTGGGTGCAACACTTTCATCTGCTTTAGGGTCTTTTATAGGTGCTCCGCGAATTTTGCTTGCCTTAGCCGAAAAGGGCATTTTACCAAAAAGTAAAGCCCTTGCTAAAACATCAAAAAAAGGTGAGCCAGTAAATTCTATGTTAATAACTGCTGTTATTGTATTTATAGGAATTTCATTGCGTGATTTAAACACCATTGCTCCAATTCTTACTATGTTTTTTATGATAACCTATGCCATGGTTAATATTGTTGTTCTTGTAGAGCAATCCTTGAGTTTACCAAGTTATAGACCTACATTAAAAGTACCATTAATTGTCCCTGCTATAGGTGCTTTTGGGTCAATTACCATCATGTTTGTTATTAATGCTATAGTTGCGTTAACATCACTCATATTGATTTTTATATTTTACTTCTATTTGGTTAATTTAAAATTGAAATCGGAGGCAGGTGATTCTCGCAGTGGTCTTTTTACAGCACTTGCTGAGTGGGCAACAAAAAAATCTAGTAATTTGAGTCCTCAAAAGGAAGTGAGATCATGGCGTCCTGATCTTTTAATACCCATGACCATGCCGAAGGAAATTAGAAGTTCTTACAAACTAATTCATTCCATTATTCATCCCAATGGTTCTATTAAAATATTATCATTGTTACATGAAAATCCAGAAGAACAGAAAAATATCGAGTTGTTTTTGAAAAATGCATCGCAGAAATATAAGGAAAGTGGTATTTCTGTGTCTTATGCATTTGTTGAAAATAGAGAACTCAATACGACTATCAATATTAGTATGCAATCGCTTAACGCTGCTTTTTTTAAGCCCAATATTATTTTTGTAAGTGTTGACACTGGAAATGCCAATCTAGATTTTTATGATAAACTCATAACAGATGTTAGAAAGAACAATTTTGGAATGATTATGTATATACCATACGCTACAGCAAGTTTAGCCATTGAAAAAAATATAAACCTCTGGTTAACAAATGTTCCAGCGAATTGGAAAGAAACTTTTAATATTGGACATAATGATTTATCAACCCTTTTATCGCTTTTGATTTGCAAGAACTGGAAAGGTGAAATTGATGCCATTATTGTTGATGATAATCCGAATCAAAAATTCTCGGAAACAGATATTGAGGATATTAAAACGATGGTTAGATTTCCTAAGAAAACCAATATTAGCGTTAAGACTGGTGATCTTTTGGGCAACGTTAAAAAATACAGAAATGCCGACGTTAATATATTTAGTGTTGACGCTGACATGTCTACTGCAGACATGATTATTATAGTAAATGAGTCGCGAATATCTGGTATTTTTTGTGTAGATTCTAATTTGGAGAATGTTTTAGTTTAGAAAATTCATGTCTATTTTATCTAGTGTTTTAGGAACAAAATCTGGAAGAATTATTAACAAAAATAAACTTTAGATAATGCTGGTTTTTTTCTTAAATTTATTAAAAACTAAACTTAGGTCGTTTAACAACCGATAAAGCTCAATTAAAACGGAACTTTATCTTTGTATTAAATGAACCTCTCCAAAATCAAAACAATTTTCATTTAAAAAAAACATAAGTTAGCAAACACCCGCGT
>NZ_CAXBLF010000118.1:0-2384 GCF_963976535.1 uncultured Algibacter sp.
TACGGTTCTGTGAGAGGTTTAGGGGTGCAATTCCCCTTTACCTACTCGACCTTTTTTATCATTTATTAAAATATTGATTCATACTTATATTCTTAATATTGAACTCAAATTCTCCTACAAAACAACAAACACCGAGTTTTTTGATTAATTTTTTTAATTCAGGTTTTTTGCCATCGCTAACTTCTGTTAATTCTTTATAAGCATAGCAATTAGGAGTAAATAATACTGCTGACTTTACATTTATCTCACTTGGGTTTATATGATTATAACCCTTTTTTAAATTGATTTTTTGATTATTAAAATAATCAATTTTCAATTTAACTTTATCTACAATTTTGTAATAAGTATAGCTTTCGAGAATTGCCCTTAGTAAAGTTTCATTGTTATTGCCATGTTTTAGTTCAATTAAATATAATGTTTTGGTCATTAAATCAATAGAAATCAAATCTATTTTCCCTGCTTTATCGGATTGCAAGTTTTTTAATGGAACTTGATAATCTAAAATCAAACCTAACCCTTCTAAACTTAAACCAATAATTTGTTTTGCAAAATTTTCTTCATGTCGATTTGTTTTATTAATTTTTATATTTAGGTGATTTTCCCTGCAATATGGTTTTGTCCTTTTTATAGTTGATATTTTATCAAATTCTTTTAATTCTTTTATTAATTTATTTGCAATAATTTCAGTAGAATAAACTTTTGTGTCTTTTGTTTTTCCTTTCCAATTTACACAATTTGATTTGTAAAGGTTTTCAATTTTTAATAATTCATGTCCCAAAACCTTGATAACTTCCTCTTCTGTTTTTCTCACTGTTTATTTTTTTAAATCGTATTAATTATTTCGTATATAGCTAATATGGGCGAACATTATATTCAATTAATGTTTTTTCAAATTCAGGAGCATTTGGGCTGGGAGTAAAGCGAGATTGAAGAGCTGATTTTATGAACACCTCTAACCTTTTTATTTCCTTTTTCCGTTTAGTATAAGGTGATTTAATTATAGCTTCAGTTGCTATTCCGCTTCTATTTACAGTCGCTTCGACTACAACTAATCCTGAATAATAACCTTGATATTCAGGTCTAGATAGCTTTATTACCTGTCTTTGTAATTGTCGAGCACTAAGACGTGCATATATGCCTTTATTAACATAATTATTGTATGCTTCTCTAGTAGCTTCATCAGTTTTATACTTTTCTATGAAGTCTGGATTTATAGAATTCCAAGTTTTAACACCAAGAGGGTCGCTTGGGTCATAAACTCTATCATAAGTTTTAGTTTTAACAGGAGGTTTTATTATTTTAAGTTTTCCTCCAAGTTCAACATCTCTCAAACCTAAAACTTTCTGAAAACCTTTCCAATCATCTTTAATATTATATTTTGCGACCAACTCATCAAAATCTTTATCAATATTATGAGCGTTTATTTTTATGTTTAACAGAATGTCTTCGGGAGTTCTATCAAACGAATACTCATTTACGTCATTACTGCTAATAAACATCACCAAATTATTAACTGATTGGGGGTGCCAAATTGAATCATAGATTTTAGAACTACAATCTCTAAGACTATATAATTGATTTATTGACGCACAGAATTTAGTCCTTTTGAGTTTCAGGTTTGTATTATTCTTTACCTCTACATCTAATTTATAATAGAACATATCTCCGTCTCTACCAAATCCGTGTTCTCCAATTCCTACTATTTCAAAGTTCTGACCAATTAATTGAAATTGGAAAAATAACATAAAGACTGAGAAGGTTAAAAAACTAATTTTCATTATTTAAATATTTTAAATTATTTCTTCTTTAGTAAAATTCTGTCGTTGATTTTTGTTTGATTCGGCTTTTTTTGCATTAAACCCAACGTACGGCGGCTAGGAAAAGTAGCGATTTCACAAACTGACTATTCCGCAAGCGCCGTAATTAATATTGTACTAAAATACTGAATTTATCCAGAAAACGCTATTTTTTTTAGCCGAGGTTATGCTGCGTAATTACTTAGCCCAATGCGTTAAAAAACAAGCCCTTGCAAAAGTGGTTTTTTTTTCCACGTTACAATTGCGTTCTGCTTGCGTTCAGATTGGTAAAAAACCACTTTTGCAACATTCGATTAAGCACATGACTTAGCAGACAATCACTAGTCACTGGTAAAGTTGCCTTAATCGATAAGCCAAGAAAAAAAGCAATTAAATATTGGGTTCTGCTCCGTAAAGATTGGATTGCTTTTTTTTAAACTTTAGGCAAAAACAGGCCAAAGCAAAAGAACACAGACCATAGTTGGGTATTTTACCACTTTAATTTAAAATATTATCTTTTGGTAAAATACCCTTATGTCTTGTCCTGAAATATGGCTACAGATTAAAATTGATTTACGCTGTTAATTT
>NZ_CAXBLF010000119.1:0-2327 GCF_963976535.1 uncultured Algibacter sp.
TATTAGTAGCTTTAATGCTATGTTTTGTTACAAAAAGTTTTTCTCAAAAAGGAAATTATAGAATTACCAATGGCATTGGAATTACAGGAGGTATTACACAATTTGACATTGTTACTAATAATTTCAACACAAAATCATCGAATGGTTTTATGGGTGGATTAAGCGCTACGGTTGATATTCCTGTACGTTGGTATAATATTAGTTTTGGCATGCAACTTTCTGAAAGCAGTATAGAAATTTCTGGACGACGACAGGCTTTAATTAGCTCTCAAGAGGCGTTTGTTGAATACAAAATGTTTGCTGCTCAAGTGGCTATGTTATTACATGTAAAGGTGATACCTAATTATTTTACAGTTGATTTTGGACCGATGCTACAGTACAACGGAAAACTAGAATTTAAAGACAGAAATCAAGAAGGCTATTATATTAATAATTATACCAATTTATCTGCGGAAGACATTACCAATATTTCTCAATTTAATTTTAATGGAGCCATAGGTGCGTCTTTTGGTATTAGGAATTTTAAGTTGAAAGCCCAATATATTTATGGGTTTACCAATATTTTGAAAAAGCTTGAAGGACAAGATTCAATAACTATTGGTGGCGATGCTCGTTTTAAAGGGAATCAGACGATGTTGGTTTTGGGTGCGACTGTTTCTTTTTAAGCTTTAATTGAAGGACTCGTTTAACGTCATGTACTAAAGAAAAGTAGCTGTTTTTAACTACATTTTTGGCTGCAGTACATTTTTAGCAGCGATCTTCGTTAATTAAATCCAACCTTTCCTTTAACTGATTCAAACAATTTCTTAGAATCATAGCCTACACCATTTCTGAAAACGAACTCCACTTTTCGCAGCTCACTAATGTTTATTGATGGGTCGCCATCAATAATCAGTAAATCTGCTGATTTCCCAACTTCGACAGTTCCAACTGTTTTATCAAACCCTAAAGCAATAGCACCATTTAATGTAGCAATTTTTATAGCCTCTAAAGGGGTAAATCCATCGGCTTCAACTAATAACTCTATGGCACGCCAGTTCCCAAAACCGGCAATTGTCCCTCCATTTCCTGTTGGGTCAGTCCCTACTGTTAGCAAGCCTCCCATATCATAAAACATCTTTTCCATTTTTGCATTATTTACAAATGCTTTATCCATAACAGATGGTGTTTTTGCAGATTGCATTTGGGATAAAATTTTTAAATAGAAATCTCGATTATCTGGAGAAAAATAACTTAATAATTCCATTGAAGGAACAGGCTGTGATGAAATAAAACCTTCAAATACAGCCAAAGTTGAAGTAACGCCTACTTTTTTATCTATCAAAAACTGAATCAGTTCTTTTACATCATCACTTTCAGGATTAAGATTAGATAATGCTAATTCGGGATTATTAGGACATTCGTTCTCTGTTTTGTCTTTAACAAAATCACTACTTGCAAAAAATCCGTGTTCTAACTGGTCAATACCCATTTCAGCAGCCTCTTTATAGGTTACAGCACATAAGTGAGCAGTAATTTTCAAATTTCTTTTGTGTACAGCATCTATGGCTGCTTTTAATGTGGGTTTATCGATAGCCATATAACCTTTAAAGGAAGTAAAACCTTGGTCAGCCCAATAATTTACAAAAGCAATGGCATCTGCAGGGTTTTTCAATTCATTCATTTGAGGGAAAACGGAAGCATTTCCTTCGAGATATGGCGCTGTTAATTCAATAGAAGGGCCTGGAAATTTTCCTGAATCAATGTCTCTTTTAATGCTTATGTCTGAATAGGTTTCTACATTTCCTGCAGTTCTAATAGTTGTAGCTCCTGCAGCTAGATATAGGCGCGGAAAGGAAATAGGCTGTTGATTTGTATGGGAATATCTATTTTCAAGAGAATAAGCAGGCATATACATATGCTCGTGCAACATCACCAACCCCGGCATCAAAACCTTTCCACTCAAATCGAGTATTTTTGAATTCTTTGGAACGACCGCCTTAGCATCATCGCCTATCCATTCAATTTTTCCATCTCGTATAATTACTGTTTGATGTTGTTTTGGAGCATTTCCAAAGCCATCGATTAATAAAGCATTTTTGAAAACAGTAATTGGCTCATTGTATGCTATGTATTTTTTTGTTGTCTCACTAAATTCTTTTTGTGAAAAACATAAGGTTGAAAAGAAGCTAAGTAAGGCGAAGCTGAGAAATATTTTTTTCATAGTTAGTATTTTATGTCGAGGTTTACTGGATATTGATTATAGTTTAGTATTGCTACCAATGCAAAGATTAAGTTCCGTTTTAATGAACTTTATGGGTTGTTAAACGAAGATAGCCGAAATGTTT
>NZ_CAXBLF010000120.1:0-1930 GCF_963976535.1 uncultured Algibacter sp.
ATTTGCATGATAAATAAATTATGATTAAATTTGACAAACTAAATAAATAAAAATGAAAGAATTAAACGTGGATTGCATGAAATACCGAAAATCAACTCACTTAGCTGGTGTTGATGTTGATATTATTATTGCAGAAAAAGGCAAATGTGTATTAACAATAAAAGAATCTTATTACAGTACTGGGATAGATGTATCTGGAAACAAAACAGACGGATATTTTATTGAATTTATTGAAGACGTTAAGCCAATGGTTATCAACTCAACTAATAGAAAGATAGTTGCTTCAATTGTTAAAATTAAAAACAAATGTAGTTCTACTGAAAGTAGAAATATAGCAAACTGGAAAGGGTTAAGTATTGAGTTGGTTTTTGACGAATCTATTAAAATGATGGGTAAAAAAACAGGCGGTATTAGGGTTTCTCCAATTTCTCCAATAGTTAAAGTAGATGATAAAAAAGGAATTGAACTTTTAATGAGTTCAAAAACACTAAAAGAATTGCAAGCTAAGTGGGGTTTTTTATCAAAAGACGAGCAATTATTTCCGACAATCGTAGCATTAAAAAACAAACTTAAAACAGAGTTAAAATAATGATTAACTATAAAGAAATAGAGCAAGGAACTATTGAGTGGTTTGAATTAAAGTGGGGTAAAATTGGCGGTACTTTAGCTAAAGGTTTGTTTGTTAAATCAGATACTTTATTTTTAGAGATACTATCTCAGAAACTAGAAGAATTTGAGCCTACAGATAGTTACTCAAGCGAATCAATGGATCATGGCAAGTTTAACGAACCTTTTGCAAGAGAGTATTTGCAAACCTACACAGGAATTGATTTTTTAGAAACTGGATGGTTGCAAAGCGAGGAAAACGAGTTGTTAGGTATCTCACCTGATGGAATTACAGACGATGAAAAAATAGCATGTGAAATAAAATGTTTAGGAAGGAAAAAACATTTATCTATATTATTATATAACGATATACCATTAGAACACATTCACCAATGTATTCATTATTTTACTGCAAACCTTAAATTAGAGAAGCTTTATTTTATTTCATTTAGACATGAAAGCGTTAAGCATTTTATAAAAGAATTGACTTTAGAAAGTACTGTAAATATAGGTACTAAATCAAAGCCTAGATTGATGTCAATGGAAGCTGCTAGAGATTACGCTATTGAGTTTGCAGATGAATTACTTATTAAAATAAATAAAGAGAAAGATAATATTTCTTTTTAACTATACATAAACAGACATAACTAATTATGAAAAGCACGCAAACGCATTACGACAACGGTAAAGAATATGATTTAATAGATGTTATTAATGATTATAATATAAACTTTTGCCGAGGAAACGTGATTAAGTACGTTGTAAGAGCTGGTAAAAAGAAAGACGAACTGCAAGACCTTTTAAAAGCAAAGGATTACTTAGAAAGAGAAATTAATAGAATAAGAATTAATAATAATAATAATAACTAAATTATGAGAAACAAACCTTATTTAAAAAAGTACAGTGAAAACGGATTACTAATAAATCCAATAACAAAAGAAAAACCTTATTTAAACCTATTTAGAACATCTAAAAGTAAAAGAGATGAATTAAAAGAATCTAAAAATAATTCTAAATCATATAGATTAGTTGTAACTAATTTAGGTAAGGGGTTGTTTTCAAAAGTTACGTTTAGAAGGGTTGTTTTCATTGATGACTTTACATATCAATTTAAAGGTAATAAAATAAAAAGAAAACACAAAACGGTATTAAATCAATTAGTGTCATATAATAAATAAATTATGAAAGAAAGTAGAAAAGAGTTTATTAAGAAAGCACATTCAGCAGCTTGTAGTGAATGGAAAGAAAACATTGAAAAAGAGTTTCCTAAGTTGTTTAAAGAAGATGCTTTGGTTGTTGGAAAGTGGTATAAAAGAAAGGAAGA
>NZ_CAXBLF010000121.1:0-1504 GCF_963976535.1 uncultured Algibacter sp.
ACTAATTTTAGTCATACTTAGCTCCGTAATTACCATTCCATTTTCCTTGAACTTTCAAAACTTGCTCAATCACATCTCGAACAGCACCTTTGCCACCTTTTTTATGAGAAATGTATTTTGAAATACCTTTTATTTCAGGCACTGCATCTTGCGGACAACACGGTAAGCCTATTCCTTTCATTACCGGGTAATCAGGAATGTCATCGCCCATATACAATACATTTTCAGATTTAATATGCTTTTTACTAAAGTAATCATCAAGCTGTTCTATTTTATTATGAGCGCCTAAATAGATATCTGTAATACCTAAACCTTTCAATCTTAAGCGAACCCCTTCATTAGATCCTCCAGAAATAATACAGACATTAAACCCTTTGTCAACAGCCGTTTTTAAAGCATAGCCATCTTTTATATTCATGGTGCGTAGCATTTCGCCAGTAGTAGTAACAGTAACCGAACCATCGGTTAAAACACCATCTACATCAAAAATTAATGTAGTAATATGCTCTAAATATTCCTTATAACTTTTTTCTTCCATGTGTATGTTTAATCGAGTTAGTCAGCAATTCATAAATATCTTTATGATGTTTGCTCTTTAATGCCTTTAAATGTTTTTTTATAGTTTTTTTGTCGTTGCGCTTAGCAGGCCCCGTTTGTGCCTTGAAAGGCGACATATCTTGAACTTTTCGAGCAGTTTCTAAAATTAGCGGTTTCAATAAGTCAAATTCAGCGCCTTCACTTTCAGTAATTTCATGCCCAATTCGGTATAATTGATTGGTAAAATTATTCACAAAAACCGCTGCTAGATGCAGTACACGCCTCTGGTCGCTATTTATACGTTTTATTGGGCTTCCTAAACTTAAAGTAAGTTTTTTTAAAATAGGAAAACACTTTTTATCAATCGTTTCAATACAAATTGGCACATTCGCAAAATCCATTTCGGCATGTTTACTAAAACTTTGCAGCGGGTAAAGTACACCACGTTTGTGCTTTTTATCAATATCATAAACGCGAACACTACCTGAAGTATGCACAACCAGTTTGTTTTCAAAAGGAAGTTTACTCGATAATTCACAAATCACGTCGTCGCTAACCGCCAGAATATACACATCGGCATCTTTCAATGTGCTTATATCATCCGTTATATCCGTTAAATTTTTATACGATTGTAAGGCATTTAAACTTCTATTATACCATTGAATCACAGAAACTTCATCCGTTTTTTCAAACCCTTTAAATAAATGTGTGGCAACATTCCCAGCGCCAAGAATTACTACTGAAATCATATTGCTAAAATACTAATGAAATATGAATTAGGACTGCAGAATTATTAATTTTTGGGCGCATCCCTATTGGGTCGGGCTATCCGTTGCAAGTCCTCGCTCGTACCTCGCTGTGGGCTTTCCACTTCTATCCCTTGCGCAGTTATTCGCAGCAACAGTTTTTAGTAGCAACATTCAGTCTCAGTCTCAGTCTCAGTCTCAGTCTCAGTCTCAGTCTCAGT